>NZ_PXUD01000033.1:0-111262 GCF_003390965.1 Salinivibrio sp. HTSP | reverse complement strand
CTCGCCAGTTTAACCATGAGTGTTGCACTTATTATCTGAATTCAGGAGACCCAACCACAACCAAAAACAGTTTCCTCATTTATTTCCTCCATCTTTGTTAATTTTTTACACCATATAATATAAAGTAATCACAAAAAGCGACATTGTAATATTTGAATAAAGAATCAAATCGAATTTACGGAACCGTAACCCGGGCCAACCTTCCACAAATTAGCTATTGCGAAAAGAGTTGCTTGGGTCGACAACAATATAATGACCATTACCGGGATTAGGATCTGGTTCACCACAGAGCTTGCACGGATCAAAAATACTAATAACTGGCTTCAAGACAAAGAATCTTTCTTTTACTTCACATAGGCTCCACGCCCCTCCACAACTCGGACAATATCGTAAAACCTGGCCCTCTTCCGCATTAATGGTTTGATTTGTTACTCTCTCACAGACTGGGCAGACTCCGCTCTGACATTCATTCCATTTTTCATTGACTGATTTCAATCCACACCTCCATAGTGATTAGATTGGTTTCTCAAAATCGGAAACCTAAAAATCGATCATATATTCATAGTGGCATTACTGAAAAAAACCATCTTTTACTGTTCTCTTGAGGTTAAAGTTGGCCACTTTTCTCCATTGCTTCAATTTCTGAAAATGCAGCTTTTACACGATCAAACATTGGAATACTTAACCCTGAGGATGCTAACTTCTCAAAATCATCGAGCACTACATCTTCCCATCTATATGCTTCAGCCGAATAGTTTTCTACATTTGCGCCATAATTTACGATGTATATCTTGTACGCCAACTCCTTTCCTTGTATCGCAAGTGCGTGGGCTAATTTTGAGTTAACATTAAGATCGTCAGGCTTAATTTCCAACCATTGCCTGCTAAAGGTCCTTGATAATGAAGAATCTCCTACATTTATTGCTCTCCATGAAAACTCAACGACTTGACTGGAAGCCTCATATTCAGAAATAAAACCTTTCTGGTATGCATCAATCAGTACACGAATATATTCTTTGGCGAGCACTAACTCTTCAACAGAGTCAGACATACTATAAAGCTTAAAAAAAACCTTTTGGTATGCATCAAACCATTCGTGCGAATCTCTTGCAACATCTCTCAACCTTGCTTCAATTTTTTTGTGAAAGTCTATGCTTTTACTCTTTGAAAACTCACCAAACTTAACTGAGTCATCAGCAAAAACAAGCATCACATCAACAAAGCTTAATCTTAATTGTTGTGAATTATCGAGAATAGAATTTATCTCTTTTTTGGTTTCTCTCCAGCCGATCTCAAATGATTTTTCAAGCTCTTTATATAGAAGATTATATAACTGATCAATTTGATCATCATTCATTTTCCCCAATTTTCTCAAAAAAGATGACTTCTCCTCGAAATCAATCAACTCACTGTCCACGATCAAGTTTATAAGGTCGAAATTATTCCAAAAAAGGGAGTTTTCCATAATAAAACTCTCCCCTTCGAAGATAAAGCCATTGTCAGTTTTCTCGTAACGTACAGGTCTGAGGCCAAACTTTAGCTGTTGCAGGTAAACGTCAGCCCTGGACGTCCCTTTGTCAGCATTTACACTTCTCGCCTCTGATATTAATCTTTCATTCTGTTCAACACGATGCTTCTCATATTGCTCAAGCTTTTCTTCATTCTGATCTTTAACCTCAGAAATTCTTTGTTCATAGTTTGCCTTTATTTTTGCTATATAATCCCCAGCCCAGCCACTACCAGAAACCACCAACACGGTCAAAATAACAAAAGCAGCTGTGGCTTTATAAGAAGAAAACCTTTTTTTCTTTCGAAATTCACGATCAATGGCATCGCAATAATCTGAAAGCTCTGGCGTCACTTCCAAAGGCCCTAAAGCGTCCCTTAGATCCAGAATCTTTCTCACTTCCTCCTTGTGGAAAGGCAAGCTGCTCAAAGCGCGACCACATTCAACCCACTCAATTGCCTTGCCCTGCAGATAATCTCTCGCGCGCATCAACTCTAATGTGTCGGGATCTGCAAACAGTTCGGCTGCTCTCGGCCAGTCCCGCAACAGAGCTTCGTGAACAAAGCGCAAATAAAGCCGTGTGCTCTGGTCGCAGTATCCGATCGAAACCAGCCTTGCACTGTCTAGAGCGCGGATTAGCTCGTACTCTTCGGTGTCCTCTGGTAAATCGGTAATATCAACGGTTGCAGCGGTGATAAGGCCACGACTGTCAGCACTCGACCTAGCCAACGCCCTAATAACCCGTTTGGTTTTATCTATAGAATGGTTTTCCAGAGCCTCCTCCGCCGCTTGCTCCAAAGCACCAGAAAGCCCACCTATCTGTTCATAGGCTTCATAAGCAATGGTTCCCGTTTCCGGATCTCTCTGTTGGTATAGCCGTTCAAGCAAAAACTCTAATAACGGGAGAACATCCGTATGCTGCCCTACATCGGCAACAATGCGATCAACCAGATTCGCGCCTTCGTTGCTGAACCCAAAACTCACTCTCGCGAGACTGGCAGGGCCCTGGATTACACTGCGCAGCAACTCCGAACTGAGTGGTTTTAAATCAAAAAGACCACTCACACCAGCAGGGGAATCACCAAACACGGCGAGCAGAAGAGCATTGCCATGTTCATCTTTAACCCCTGCATAATCTGGATAAAATTCACTGCGCATACACGCAATAATCCAGACTCCAGCCTTCTGAAGGCGCAACAACAGGTGAGCAAAACGAACGACAAGATCAGGGGTGTGGTTACCGGCAAACAGTTGTTCAAACTGGTCAAAAACCAGTACCGGTTGGCGGGGAAGGTCCAACTCAAGAATCCAGTCAGCCACTGCCTCTAACGTATCTGGCGGAGATTCCGGAGCCTGCTCGCGTATTTCCGGACCCATCGCTTCGACAATTCGCCCACAGAACTCTCGCTCGTCGACAGCGTCGACTAATCGCTCGTCAAAAACCAGCGACACATATTGCCGGCCTGGCTCGCTATGCAAGGAGGCAAGAATACCTGCACGAACGAAGCTGCTTTTCCCGACGCCGCTCTCGGAGAGAATCATCAACCCTGGGCAGCTCTCTTCAGCCCGGGAATGTAGCTTATTGACGGCTCGCTTGCTGTCACCGTCCCGTCCAAAAAAAATGCCTTTGTCGATAACGTCAAAACGGCCCAAACCTTTGTAAGGTTCAGACCGCTAGACGCCCTGTACCGGTATTCCCAACTCCAGTGCGACCTCTTCAAGGCTGTCCACGGGCACCAGCGTGAAGCCTCGCTCCCGCAGCTCCTGAAGACTGGTTCGCTGCTCCTCTTCCAACTCCCTATGGTTGTCACCGGGATAAAACAGCGAGCTACCCGGAGGCAGGCAATCTGCCGCTGCCTTGAGCTTTTGCACTACCCCCGACACCCGGCCGACAAGACCGCTATCCAGCAGCACGCCGGTGGCTGCCATGGGTTGATCCAACCCTCTGATTTCAGCCATGACGCCAAGGGCAAACGCCAAGTCGGCGCTTCGTCCATTAAACGCGCCACACTCGCCTTCATTGAGCCCCAGATCAATCTGCACCCCCATCAGTTGGCGGCAATGCCACTCGCGGAACAAAAGCTCTGCCGCCATGCGCAGCCCTTGCTGCACCGAACGTAAGAGGTCAGGCGGCGCGAAACCCTGGGCGCGAGCGAGATATTTATCTGGATGAAACTCGGTTACTTCCTTTTTCAGGATGACGTCCAGAGAGGCGGGAAATCGGCACATCCCTGTGCCCGTGTGTTCGTCCATGAGGAGGTATCCGGCAGAGCTCATATGCGTCCTATGCGTTGCTGATTTCGAGTTTCAGGTTTTCTTTGAGGTTCGGGAACCGATCAAGCTTCCGGGCAATGAACCCCGTTTCATCTACAACCCCGAGTTCTATCGGGGGCATATCATCAATAAAAACTGTCACTTTTCTTCCTGTGAAACGATCAATTACCTCGTCGGCTGCCTGGAATTCCAGATAGCAAGCTGAGCTACCGGCAACCGGGTGGCAACTAAAGGTCCACTCGGAAGGATTCGCCAAGACCGGGCTGTAGCTGCGGGACGCGGTATCGCCATCGTCTGCCGCCGCCAGGGCAGTCATCTCAAATACTTCGCTTTGCGAATTGTCAGAGCCAGACATTATCGTATTTGTGTTTTTGGTCACGGCTTCACTGATCAGCAAAACAAGTTGCGAGCTGCAATCGCCTTCAATCACACCGACGCTAAGCTCCCATGCGTCGATGCCCCGATTTCGAACAGTCTGTTGCAGAGGAATAGCGATCTCGCATACAGAACCTGAGAGAGGAGGTGTCGCTGCCTCGACTTCACCCCCCAATACAAACACCGTCAGGTCAGAATTAATCAGCGAGTTGGCCACGGTGCTATCCGTAAAGTTTAGCATCAGTAACAACTCGGTGTCACTCGTTCTCAAATAAGGGGCTTGCCGCAACCCCAAAACAGAGCCGCCATCAAACAGTCCCTGCATTGGGCTGCTGATTTCGTCATGATCAAATGCCACCATGTCATCAATTTTGGCGCATACATCCAGCAACCGGTTAGCCCGACCTTCGGTGGTTGAAGTGGAAGGCCATTCCCGATTAGCCAGTTCAGCAGCGAGGGCTTCATCCCCAATCTCAGATGCTCTTTCTATGCATCGCTCCCGAGTGATCATATCTTCCACGCCATGAGCCCTGGCTTCGGCAAGCACCTTGTCCAGATCAGCATGGGCTGCCGCTACGGTTAGCGCATAAATGAGATTGGCTTTTTCAACCTTGGTTTGCATGTTCATAGGAGATTTCTCCGCTTTGCAGATTCGAAAGACTCAATGCTCCCGCTCTTGTGCTCAAACAGGTATTTCATGTAGGCCAACAGATAGCGTTTGTTCTGCTCCAGCTGTTTGTCAGCCCACAAATGAATGTCATCCAGAAACGTGAACCAGGCCTGCAACGTCGCCTTGGATTTCCAGCGATAGTGACGTTGCTTCACAGTCGCCAGGTCCAGCGCGTTGAGCCTGCAAACCAACGCACAACATAAGGGTTCAATAAACCGCATGTGTTCCATGATAGATGCCAACTCCGCGTCTTCACGATTGGCCAGTTGAGCCAGGTGCTTTATGGCTTGCTCGTATGATTCAGGGACTTTTTGTGCATTGCCGAGCATGTTTCTCTCGATCATCTTATATTTCATGCAGGCAATTAATTGATTAAGCTGCTCCGAGGCGGTGTTTTCTCCGATACCAAGATCCTTTGCTACATCCTGCTGACGCCGGCCTTCAAGAATCACTTCCACGTAGAGTGTTTGAACCCGTTCTCTGATTTTTTCGTTGCTGAAGTTGGCCAGACAGGTGGGAAAGAGAGTGCTCTGGAGTTGATCAATTATCTGTTTGATAAAGACTTCCGACTCAGTCGTAACAGACCCCGCAATACTATCAAGCAGTGGCACAGGCTCGTTGCTCTCTTCATTTCCGGACTTCACCTCACTCTGAAGAGCGCGATCGCGCCTCTTTGCTTGTGTAGTAAACCGGTCCACCTTTCTGTTGATTATCGTGGTAATCCAGGCGTCTTTAGACTGGATAGCATCGTTGTCCAAGATATTTTTTTCCGTGGTCTCTCGAATGATTATCTCGATAACATGCTGAACAGTTTCTTCAAGCAGTGTGGTCCCCAGTCCTGTCTGATAAAGCCGTAACTTCGCTCTGTTTTTAATCTGTTTCCCGATTTTATCGAGATCCAGTTTTCTAAGGTTCGCCTGTTTCATTGCACTGACTCCTTGAACTTCGGCGCCCTGAAGCACTCCCCGGGGTTATATAACTGTCCGCGCCCCAATGTCGCACCAACATGGCGTTATCCGGTGCCCGTCGAAAAAATCGGATTGCAGAATCTCTGATATTCTCAATCAAATCGCCCATTAAGACCACGCCGCTCTCCCGATCCCGCCGGTTAACCAACCAACGCCCCTGGGTGGCTCTCCGCTTTCCGAAGCGAATGGGAATCAAGTACAGAATCAGAAAGCACAGCCAGGCCAGAGCGCGCAATCCGCCACGCAGAATGGACAGGCTGATTAGTATCAGTGTGCCTGTCATTAGAAACCTCCTTTCTCAACGCCGCTGTGAACGCTACTAAAGCCGTCCGGAAGCGGAGCCTGCTGGAGCTGTTTTCCACTCAAAAGGCGACCATCGGACGTGATCACCGAACTGGCTTCAGGGGCCAGGTCCGAGATCTTACTATCAGCGCTAACAGTCTTAATCTCACCATCAATCACGATCGGTTTTGGATTTGCCATGGTTCAGTCCTCTTGCTGATTTTCGGTCACTTTTTGCGTTGTCTAAATACTATGTCCTTCAAAAGCTCGCCAATTCAGAAATTATTCAGGAAATGTTCAATAGACGGTGCCAACTCTGATTGAGGCAGCGGGCGGGGCAAACACTCTTCGCCCCCCAGCCCGCTACGGAAGCCACAGTTGGGGCAATCTTCTGAGGGCCAGGAGGGATAGGTCTCGCGATCCGCCCGATCATGCCGATTGGTTCGCCACTCGGTCAGGCTATTCGTGGTCACCGGGCGCCACCCACAAAGATAATTTGTAAACTCTTGCATGAGTGCGGCGCTACACGCCATATTCAGTCCATAGACACTGGGGGCTGCGATTTCCGGACGATCCACCACATAACCCGCAGACTGCTTGATCGAGCGCGTGGCCGGGTGGGCGTAGGCTTCATCGATAGCGGCCCAGTCCAGTACATCAACACCACTGCATTGTAAGCAGGCCGAAGTGCCTGGCAAGACCACTGATAACCGGCTGCGAAAATCAACCATCGGCCGGGTCTCCACTG
This sequence comes from Salinivibrio sp. HTSP, assembly GCF_003390965.1. Classification (NCBI taxonomy): domain Bacteria; kingdom Pseudomonadati; phylum Pseudomonadota; class Gammaproteobacteria; order Vibrionales; family Vibrionaceae; genus Salinivibrio; species Salinivibrio sp. HTSP. Next base: position 104,438 of record NZ_PXUD01000033.1, on the reverse strand, counting down.
AGACGCCGCCATCGAAGTATGGGAGCATGTACTGCACGGATGCCGCGTTCAGATAGTAGCGGGTCACATCGTCATCCAATCCGCCGATCAGAAAATCAGCTCTTGAAAAGATGTCTTCAAGTACCTCATCCTGCACGGGCAAGGCGTGAATGCTGAGCTTTAACTCCGGGAACATCGCTTTCAGACGCCTCGCCAGAATCCGAACTTTCTGTTGTCCGACGTCGCTCGGGCAGCCCCCCTGAAAGCGATTGAGATTCGAATCGTCCAACAGATCCGGATCGACAATGATCAAGGCCCCGATACCTAAACGGGCCAGGCTTTCGGCAAGGATCGCCCCCAGCCCTCCGGCTCCGACCAACAGCACCTCTGAAAGACCTAGCCAGTGCTGCTGTTTTGGCTCAATAAAATCTCGATGGCGGTTTAACCATTCCGGTGTATCGTCAGCGGATGACCAGCCTGCCGAAACAGGAAAACAATGGAACTGATCTCCGATGACCTGAATGTCCAGTGGCTGGAAAAAGTCGCTCTTACAAGTATTCACCAAACGAGCACTCGCGCCGCCATCACAGATAACCATCGAAACATTGAAGATGGGTCTGTCTACGGAAAACGAAGATTGCTCCCGCAACATGGGCTCGAAGTGATCACGCAGGTACTGGTCGAAGCGCTGGTCGTCTGTATCATCGATTCTTGAAAAGGCTGTATTCTCCGAATCGAACCAGTGGTCATGAATATTAATCAGCGTATTAAAATCGGTCCCAGCAAACTGAAACAGGATTTGATCGAGAACGGCTTTCTTTAAATGCACAGATGAGGCAGATCGCTTTTCAAAGCAATCTTCATCCAGCAATAAGACCGGCGCATCATGGGCGACCAGGATGGTCGTCGAATCGTAGGCTTTCGTAGTGCGGGCAAACACGTAGCTCAAGGTTTCGCATCGCTTACCCGGTTGTATATGATGGTCACGGATGCGAGACCACACTTTCTCTGAGAAGCGGATGACCGTTTTCATGCCACCTCCTTTTTCAAAAGAGCGTAGAAAACTTCCAAAAACTTGGTCAGGTTGTCGCCGCTATTGGCCTTGGAGAAGTTGTATCGCCAACTGTTGTCCTTGTAGATGAGACAGGCCCAGGTATAACCCGGAATAGCCTTGGCTTCGTGGAACGCTTTATTGTTAAACACGTTCAGACGCCGCGCGATCTGTGCCGTTAGCAGTTCATTCCCCTTGTTCAGCATATAAAGCCCGATCGGTGGCAGGTCCGGGAACTGTTCGGTCAACAGCAACACGTCCAGGTAATCAGGCGCATAGCCATCAGGTAAGGGCAGATTCTCGACAACAAGGAACCCTCCACTCGCATGAACTCTGACGCGGCGGTCGCCACCAGAGTATGGCGGATCGAAGCGATCCAGCCAGGTTTGAATCATCCCGGCCTCTTTATGAAGCAGACATTGTTTTCTACGTGAGAGAACCATCAGCAAGCCCTCCAGTGCATCTGTACTATCTACAAACTTACTGTCCTCAGAAGCCGGTTAAGTTCAGAAATTTTTTGGTGTATTGGGCAAAATCGTGCAGCAGGCTGTGGTGATGAGGTGGGCGATTTGAAATGTAACAGTCCAATCGTGGTCAAAAACTTGATGACTATTCAGGAGGGATTGTCTTAACGAGGGGGCTGGTTACTATTGCCGATACAGGCAACGATCAAGGCTTGCAAACTATCGCGGCAAGAGCGGTAGAAATTCACAACAAAATCACGATCATTCGCCTACAGGCCACGCCATTAAAAGGCTGATGGTGCCGCCTCCGGGCACCATATTTAAAAAATCCCTGCTCAAACGAGTGGGGATTTTTTTATGCCGACACCGTGTCGGTGACCTTGCAGCCCGCGATCTATTCCGCCTCCGGGCACCATATTTAAGAAAAATCCCTGCTCAAACGAGTGGGGATTTTTTTATGCCGACACGTGTCGGTGACCTTGCAGGCCGCACCTTGCAGGCCGCACCTTGCAGGCCGCACCTTACTGCGACAGCGAATCCCCACTACTCTGACACTTTTTGCTACCCTTTAAGTCAATTTTCGTTCAGTGCGATAGCGATTAGGCTTTTTACTCAACAGCGCCTGTTTATGGTAGTCTGTTGGCGGTTATTCTTGTCTTTTACCTCATGGATCGAGTGTCATTAACGCATGTCAGCCAGTAGCATTAAACTCTCAACAGAGCGACTTCAAGCCGGTCTTTATATCAAACTGCCGCTAAAATGGCGCGATCATCCGTTTATGCTTAATCGTTTTCAAATAGAAAGCGAGGCACAAGCGAAGGTAATACGCTCGCTCCCAACAAGCTTTGTCTACTACTACCCAGATAAAAGTACAACGGTCCCCTTACCCGCGCTGACAGAAAAAAAAGAAAACCCGGATGAAGTCGATCCACATGCAGTCAGCCGAGAAAAAGCGGCGATGGAGCAGGAAAAACAACAGCGAATAGAAGAGCAACGCCGCTTTCGCGCACGCATTCAAAAAGTGCAGAAGCACTATCAACGTTCAATGGCACAACTGCGGGCGATCAATATGAAAGCGGCCAACCGTCCTCAAGCGGCGAACGAGGATGTCCGCATGCTCGTCGATAGCATGATGGTCTTTGGTAGCGAGTCGAATGTCACCCTGCACCTGATGGACGATCCGAGTTTGGCAGAAGACATGTATGCACACTCACTGAATGTGGCCGTTCTCGCGCTGATGTTGGCACGCAGTAACGGGTACGACAATGACCAGCTTCGCTCGCTGATCACCGGCGCAGTGCTGCATGATATCGGTACCAAGAAGGTGCCGTCGGCCATCGTGCGAAAAAAGGAGCGACTGACAGAGCCGGAAATGAATTACTACCGTCAACATGTTAATTATGGGGCGGAGCTAGTAGCAGAAATGGAAGAGTGTACCCCTGAGGTCGAAACCATCATTGCCCAGCATCACGAGTTTGCTAACGGCAGTGGCTTCCCCAAAGGCCTATTGGGCGATGACATCGACGAAGCGGCGCAGATTGTCAGTATGGTGAACTTTTTTGACCGCTTATGTCGTCCTCAGTTTGGCGCATCCGCACGGATGCCTTTTGCCGCCTTGTCTCATCTTTTTAAAGACAATAAAGCCAAATTCAACCCGCGTCTGTTGGCACTATTTGTCAAGATGATGGGCGTTTATCCGCCAGGAACGGTGGTAAAGTTGTCGAATGACGATCTCGGCATGATTATCTCGGTGAACAGCTCTGCCCTGCTTAAACCCAATGTGATGATTTATGATCCGGATATTCCTTCCGATCAAGCCACCATCATTGACATGCGTGACAGTGAGCTAGAGATAGACACGGCTGTGCCTATCTCTAAACTGCCAGACGCGGTAAAAGAATACCTGAAGCCGCGCACCCGGATTTCGTATTTTATGGACGCTGACGGCTAAGCGACGACACATTAATCGCCACTAGGATCAGCTTTGTCCGCTTTCTCGACGGCTCGATGCAGCTCCACCGTCAGGTTATCAATAAGGCGTGTCGTACCAAGATAGGCGGCGACGAGAATCACCGCTTGTCGGCTGTTTTCATGCAATTGCGCAAGAGACGTGGCGTCACGAATATAAAATTCATCAGGCTGTAACCCCGCCGCACGCAGTTGATCGTGAGCATCTTCAATCAGATCATCGAGATCACGACGCCCATTACGCATTTGCGCACTCATCCAGCGCATGGTTTTCGCCAGCACTGGTGCACGTTGACGCTCATCGACGGTTAGGTTGTTATTACGAGAGCTCATCGCCAACCCATCACTTTCACGCACGGTAGGCACACCAATAATTTCAATCGGCATAGCCATGTCTGCCACCAATTTGCGGATCACCGCCAATTGCTGAAAGTCTTTTTCGCCAAAACAGGCCACCGCCGGCTGCACCAAATTAAAGAGTTTGCTCACCACAGTGGCGACACCACGGAAATGACCGGGGCGCGATGCCCCTTCTAACATAGTTGAAAGTCCTGGCACCTCAACTCTAGTATGTGCATCCAATCCGTGTGGATAGAGGGTATCGGCCGTTGGTGTAAACACCAACTCCACGCCCTCCTCACGCAACTTGGTCAAATCATCATCCAATGTACGCGGGTAGTTGGTTAAGTCGTCCGCGCGATCAAATTGCATCGGATTAACAAAAATGCTGACCACCACCACATCGCCTTGCTCCCGGGCTTTGCGCACCAAGGTTAAATGCCCTTGATGGAGATTCCCCATGGTCGGCACAAAGGCGATGCGCTTGGCCGCTTTTTGCCACTGATTAATGTGATCGCGCAGTGGCGCCACCTCAGAAATTACCTGCATACTCGGTCTCTCTATTTAAACGTGTGGGCGGAACCGGGAAATTCGCCACTCGCCACTTCTTGCACATACTTAGCCACTGCCGCACGCGCATCACCGGTCTCTGCCAAGTAGTTTTTCGAGAACTTAGGCATGTAATTTGCCGATACGCCGAGCATATCATGCATGACCAAAATTTGACCATCTGTGTCACCGCCCGCGCCAATCCCAATCACAGGCACAGACACGGTTTCAGTAATGCGCTTGGCCAGTGAAGCGGGAACGCATTCCAGCACAATGATCTGCGCGCCGGCTTTTTCTAGCGCGACCGCATCGGCTACCATTTGCTCGGCTTTTTCTTCCTCACGGCCTTGTACTTTAAAGCCACCAAAGATATTCACCGATTGCGGGGTAAGACCTAAGTGCGCACAAACCGGCACGGCACGCTCGGTGAGCATTTTCACCGTATCAACCAACCATGATCCGCCCTCGACTTTGACCATATTGGCGCCCGCTTTGATCAATGCTGCGGCATTGGTGCAGGCTTGCTCAGGGGTGGCACAGCTCATAAATGGCATGTCGGCCATTAGCAAACTATTTGGACTCCCTGCTCGGACACAGCGGGTGTGGTACGCCAGCTCGTCAACCGATACCGACAAGGTATCGCTTTTACCTTGCAGCACCATGCCTAACGAATCGCCAACCAATAAAACAGGCACATCCTGCTGCTCAAACAATTGAGCAAAGCTCGCATCATAGGCAGTCAAGGACGCAAATTTCTGTCCTTGCTGCTTCCAAGTGATCAGATCGGTAATTGTGATTTTTTTCATTGTGTCTCCCAAAGCCTGAAACTGGGGCCCACCGATTAAACGTGATCGCAAATACGAGTTAAACCATTGCGATCAACGCGCGTCAGGCACGCGGCGAGTGTGCTGCCATCAGGCAAGCACAAGTCGGGGGCGATATCGGCAAGTGGATAAAGCACGAACTCACGCACTTTCATGCCATAATGTGGCACCGTCAGTCGCGGCTCGTCGATGACGCGATTGCCATAGAGTAGAATATCAAGGTCCAAGGTTCTTGGTCCCCAACGCTCTGCTTTGCGTTCCCTGCCATAATCAAGCTCAATCGCTTGTGTTGCATCCAATAGTGTCAGAGGGTCAAGCAGAGTGTCCAGCGCCGCGACGGCATTAACATAATCGGGCTGATCGGCCGGCCCCATGGGTTTGCTGGTATAAAGGGCTGACGCTGCCACAAAATGACTCTGCGGCAGTGACTTTAACGCAGCAACCGCCTGTTTGGCTTTTTCTACAGGATCACCGAGATTGCTGCCAATGGCGATATATACCCGATTCATGCGTCTGAATTTGACTGCGGTTTACGCCGACGTGGCGGCCCTTTACGTCGACGAGACTTGGGTTTACGCGTATTATGAGCTTTATTGATCGCACGCACCATTTTTTGGCGGCCATTTTGATCCGCACGCTGAAAGTCTCGCCACCACGCACACAGCGCTTCTGTCTCTTCACCTTCTACCGCACCGCGCATCTCAAGCAAATCAAACGCGGCACGGAATTTTTTCTCGTCCAACGTTTTAAACGCACGCGCCCCGGTGCGACGCGTCATGCGCATTTGCAATTGCCACACTTCACGTATCATGGCGGTGAAGCGCCGCGGAATGGCGATGGTCTTCACTTGCTCATCCACAATATCACTGGCGGCCACCATGAAGGCGTCGTAGTAGCTCAAGCCACTTTCAAATGCCATTTCTTCCGCCCGTGTCACCAAGGGATACCACAGCATGGCGGCAAATAAGAAAGCCGGGTTAATGCGTTGTTCGTTGACTACCCGCTTATCGGTTGAGCGTAATACCTGCTCTAGCATTTGCTCTGTTTGGCTGGTTTGTGTCTCGGTAAAGTGTGCGGCCACTGCCGGGAAGAGTTGCTGAAATAAATTGTACTCGCGCAACATTTGATATGTCGCGACCCCTTGACCGGATTGCAACAACTTCAAGCTTTCTTCAAACATTCGAGCGGCTGGGATATCTTGCAATAACGGCGCAAGCTCGACAATCGGCGCGGCGGTCGCGCTATTAATCGTCATATCGAGCTTAACCGCAAAGCGCACCGCGCGTAACATCCGTACTGGATCTTCACGGTAGCGCGTTTCAGGATCACCGATCAGGCGGATAACGCGGTTATTGAGATCATCAAGCCCCCCTGCGTAATCCCGAATAGAAAAGTCGGCGATATTGTAATACAGCCCGTTCACCGTAAAGTCACGGCGCTGCGCGTCTTCATCGATGGTGCCATATACATTGTCACGCAATAGCATCCCATCTTCTGAGCGAGCCGTTTGCTTATCTTTCTCGCCTTTGCCGTGGTGGCCTCGGAACGTGGCCACCTCAATCACATCGCGGCCAAATAGGATGTGGGCAAGACGAAAACGCCGCCCAATGAGTCGACAGTTACGAAACAGCTTTTTGACTTCATCTGGGGTGGCATCGGTGGCAATATCAAAGTCTTTGGGTTCACGCCCCAATAAAAGGTCTCGCACACCGCCACCAACGAGGTACGCTTCAAAGCCCGCTTTGTGCAGGCGATAAAGCACTTTCAGCGCATTTTCGCTGATACCTTTGCGCGAAATGCCATGTGCTTTGCGGGGGATAACTTCCAACTTAAGATCCTCAATTGCGCGTGTTTTACTATCACGATTCAGAACCTTACGGCAAAAGCTGGTCACTCGATTAAAGATAGCTCACCTCGTATTTAATTGTTCGGGCCATGAAACAGCGGCATATAATATATCAGGGTGGGCCATTTTAGAATGCTGTCGTCACTTCCGTTTTTCTCGGTATCTGTGCCAACGACCAACGCTTAACCGCCAGGTCTAATAATTGGGTGGGACTCTCCACCTCTTGCTCAGCCACTCCATGCAAACCAAGAAACGTCATCGCTGCGCGTAAAGCAGGAAGCGGCGCTTGATTATCAATGGCAGGGGCCCGGTTTTGCTTAGAAAGCTTATGTCCCTCTGCATTGACAGCCAGAGGCAGGTGTAAATAACGCGGCACGGGTTGGCCGAGTTGTTGGTACAACGCGATATGGCGCCCTGTCGGCATAATCAAATCCGCCCCACGCACGATATCGGTCACGCCTTGATCGATATCATCGAGTACCACCGCAAGATTATACGCATACAAGCCGTCGCGTCGTTTAATGATAAAGTCTTCATTGGCAAGGTGCGCATCAAGACCAAGCGTACCATGCAACCTGTCCTGAAAAGCGAGTACCTCGACAGGGCTTTTTAGTCTCACCGCCGCCGCTTGCGCCCCTTTATCTTTATCACGACACCAACCTGGGTAAACGCCACCCGCCTCTTTGATTTGCCGCCGGGTACAGGTGCAATAATACGCCTGTCCAGCGCTTAACCAAGCGTCAATCTGCGCTTGATAATCAGAAAGGTGCTGGCTTTGGTAACGCACCTCTCCGTCCCACGCAAAACCAAACGCCTCCAGCGTGCGCAAAATGTCACTCGCGGCGCCCGGCTGCTCGCGAGGCGGATCGATATCTTCAATCCGAACCAGCCACTGCCCATGGTGCGCGCGCGCATCTAAATACGAGCCAAGTGCCGCCACCAATGAGCCAAAGTGTAGCGGGCCCGACGGGGAAGGGGCAAAACGGCCAATATAAGCGGTCTGCGAAGTCATGATAAGCGCATAGACAGTAGTTGCGACGCCTGCAGCGAGAGTGAATAGCGCAAATTGTACGGGGATCTTGCGCTAACACAAGCACCCTAAAACACAAAAAGGGAGCCGAGGCTCCCTTTTATCTGTCTGCTTTCTCTCTGCCAACCAAGGCGAGCGAACAATGAGTGCAAATATAACGCGCCAGCGTTAGCCAGCCATTTGCTTTTCTTTTAGCTCAGCCAGTGTTTTACAATCAATACACAACTCTGCTGTTGGGCGAGCTTCTAAGCGGCGCACCCCAATTTCGATACCACACGAGTCGCAAAAGCCGAAGTCATCATCTTCGATACGCTGCAATGTCTTATCGATCTTCTTAATCAGCTTGCGCTCGCGATCGCGGTTACGCAGCTCTAGGTTGAATTCCTCTTCCTGTGCTGCACGATCGACAGGATCGGGGAAATTGGCCGCCTCATCTTTCATATGATTCATGGTGCGGTCGACTTCTTCCCTGAGCTGATTACGCCACGCATTGAGGATTTTACGGAAATGCTCAAGCTGAGCCTCTCCCATATACTCCTCTCCAGGTTTCTCCTGGTATGGCTCTAATCCGGCAATGGCCAGGATGCCCAGCGATTTCTTTTCTTTGCTTTCTGGCATTCAGCTTCTCCTAAAAAACCTTGACATGACCCGTGTCTGTCAAATGAGGGCGCTATCTATAGCAGAAAGCCTTTAGGGTGGCAATCTTTGATTTACGCCGCGCAACGCCCAATGTGAACATGCTTACACTTTTGCAGTATGACCAACAAAAGGTACGGAATTAACCAGATTTAGCTCACTCGGCGATATCTGAGCCTGATAGCAGATCACTTCTACCCCTGACGCCAGCGCCTGATTTAATAACTGGTTATAATCCGGGTCGATATGGGGGGCGCCTGTGACTTTTTCAATCCCTGAGTGCAAAACAACGAATAATAAGACCGCACGATGTCCTTGCTCTGCCATCGCCATCAATTCACGCAAGTGCTTTTGCCCACGCTTGGAGACAGCATCCGGAAACGCCCCCCAGCCGTCTTCCTCCAATAATGTGACACTCTTTACTTCTATATAGCAGTCAGGTTTGTCATCGTCACGTAATAGTAGGTCTATGCGACTGTTTTCGCTGCCATAGCGTACTTCCGTCTGTAATTGTCGATACCCCACTAGTTCAGGAATACTACCTGCCTGCACCGCTTCAACCGCTAAGGGGTTAGCACGCGCCGTGTTGACACAAATCCAGTGTCCCTGCTGGGTATGATTGAGCTCCCAACTATGCGGGTATTTACGTTTGCTATTATCGGAGGTGGAATACCAAACCGTATCGCCTGGCGTCGCACAACCGGTCATCGCCCCGGTATTGGCACAATGCATGGTCAGCGACTCGCCATTAGCCAGCGTGACATCGGTTAAAAAACGTTTGTAGCGGCGTACTAAGGTTGCCGACGCTAGTGGTGGGGAAAACTGCATCTGCCGTTCCTGCTGATGATTAACAAAGGCTGAATTGATGCAGGCATTGGTATAACGCCCGCCCCTCATTATCTCGCGGTATCGATTCATCCGACGCGGAGGAAGGCGAAGCATATAACCCAAACCGTTGACAGGCAAATGTCTGTGTTGGCAGAGGTGGTAGGTGTAAAGCTTGTTGATCCTTGACGCCACGACGCAAGGTAATATGCGGCGTAAACGCATGACTGTCCGCTTTTGCGTGCCAAACGGGTAAGGTTTGTAAGTGATGGGCTAGATCAAACAATACCGGCGGGGGGTGGTTGAAGGTTACACACGCAATTTTCGGCTGCTCCCATACTTCAACACCTGAGGTTGTGAGAGAAAACGCAGGCAGAGCCAGGTTACTTGCCGCGGCTTGGAGCGCAGGGAGCTTAGTATCAGGGACCTCACCTAAAAACGCCAAGGTGAGGTGTAAGTTCTGATCGGGCACCGCGCGCCCCTCACCACAAAGATGATGGTGGTAGCGAACCAGTTGCTCCCGAGCGGCTTGATTGGTTTTCTCGTCCAAACCTAATGCGAAAAATAGTCGCATGGGCTCTCCTTTTACGCTCAGTCCGTTAAAATAGTCACTTTGATTCTGACACAAAGGGCGAATTCTTGTCTCAGCTCCCCATTGATGCCGTGATACCCGACCTGATAGACGGGCTCGCGACCTATCCGCAGATCCTCTTATCCGCACCACCGGGCGCGGGTAAGTCGACGCGCTTACCCCTTGCGTTGCTTGAACAGGCCTCACTGCCGGGAAAAATCGTGCTACTGGAGCCCCGTCGGCTCGCCGCGCGCAATATTGCCCGCTTCCTCGCCCAGCATCTGGGTGAGCCGATAGGCCAAACCATCGGTTTACGCATGCGGGGAGAGACCAAAGTCAGTGCTCAAACGCGTGTTGAGGTGGTCACTGAGGGGGTGCTGACACGTTTGCTGCAAACCGACCCCATGCTTGATGGCGTGAGTGTGGTCATGTTCGATGAGTTTCACGAACGCAGCCTGCATGCCGATCTCGCGCTCGCCTTGAGTCTAGATTGCCAAGCTGGCTTGCGAGATGATCTGCGTCTGGTGGTCATGTCTGCGACCTTAGATAATCACGCCTTGGCGCAACATTTACCCGACGCCCTGACCCTGACAACTGAAGGGCGCAGCTACCCGATTCATTATCACTATCACCCACTGTCACGGCATTCACAATGGGCCAGCGCAGTGGCTAGCGCCAGTCTTGATTTTATCGCTCAACACGCGGGGTCGGCCCTACTCTTTCTCCCCGGAGTGAGCACGATTAGACAGGTTTATGCCGCCCTAGAAGGGCGGCTCCCTGATGACATGGATTTGCACCGCCTCCACGGCAGCCTTGACGTCTCGGCGCAACACGCCGCGATTGCGCCTCCCTCCCCTGGAAGACGTAAGTTAGTGCTCACAACTAATATCGCTGAGACCAGTTTAACCATCGAAGGGATTCGGTTAGTGATCGATGCGGGACTTGAGAGGATGGTTATCCATCAAGCACAAACGGGTATCGATAAGCTAGTAACACGGCAGATCACACGCAGTGCTGCCATTCAACGCGCAGGTCGCGCCGGTCGCCTTGAGGAAGGACAGTGCCTACGCCTATACAGCGAAGAGCAGTTTCAACGCTTACCAGCCACTCCTACCGCGCCGATCTTACGAGAAGACTTAACCGATCTTGCCCTCAATGTCATCCAGTGGGGCTGTGATGTGAAAGATTTACATTGGCTTGACGTGCCGCCCACCAAGCATTGGCAAGCGGCCTGTATCAGGCTGACACAATTGGGGCTGATTGATACGCGCCAAGGACTCACCGCGCTGGGGCAACGTGCCATTCAATTGGCGGCTAGCCCACGCGCTGCCGCCATGTTGGCTCGGGCTGAAAAGGAGGACACCTCTGTGTTATCCACCGCCTGCTGGCTCGCCGCATGGGCCGACAAGCCCATGACCTCAAGATCATCGCTGGCGCTGGTTGACCAATTACAATCGGTCATGGCTCACAAAGACTATCAAGACCGCGCCCAATCACTGGCACGGACACTTGGGATAAGATTGCAACGCTCCCTCGATGAAGCCATGTTGCCACTGCTGGCCGCCAACACCTGGCCAGATAGAGTCGCATTGAGACGGGGAAAAGCGGGGCGCTTTATGATGGCCAATGGTCACGGCGTGACACTCGATAGTCAAGACGCACTCAGTCACGCTGAGGCAATCGTGGTTTGTGATGTGATGGCCGGCGAGCAACACGACAGCCGCGCCTACAGTGCCATCGTGCTTTCACTGGACACGCTACAACAGATGCGCCCCGACTTATTACGTCAACATGAGGTCGTACAATGGGACGACTATCGCGGCACGTTAATAGCAGAAAAACAGCAACGCCTCGGCGAATTAGTGCTTTATCGTGAGCCACTGAATACACTCAGTGCTGAGCAGCAGGCGCAAGGATTATTAGACGCCGTACGCCAAAAAGGCATTGATGCGTTGAACTGGCAACGCAGCAGCCAGTCCTTGCTCACCCGCGCCCGCTGCGCGCAAGCCTGGGGACTAGATATTATGCTACCGCCACTTAGCGACGACGACTTATTGGCATCGCTCGATACCTGGCTCGCGCCATTTATTCACGGCATGTCGCGCTGGCAAACCCTGCAGCAGCTAGATCTCAAGCCCGTGTTAGAAGCTTGGTTCGGCTTTGCGGTCACCCAACAATTGAACGCGGCGCTGCCCACACATATGACCGTCCCAACGGGCTCACGTTATCCTTTGCGCTATACGCCAGACAGTGCGCCCGTCTTAGCGGTGAAAATGCAAGAGATGTACGGGCAGGCCCAAACGCCCACCCTGGCGTACGGCAAGGTGACGGTACAAGTAGAGCTACTTTCCCCCGCTGGACGCCCGCTACAAATTACCCAAGATCTGGCGGGCTTTTGGCAAGGCAGTTACAAAGAGGTGCAAAAAGAAATGAAAGGGCGCTACCCTAAACACCTTTGGCCTGATGATCCGGCCAACCATGTGCCAACCCGAAAAACCAAGCGCCATTTTAATCAGAGTTAAGCTATTGTATGGCAGAGAAAAAAACACGCTCACGCCCGAGCAATAAAAAACGTTCATCACCCAAACGCCAGCCCAAGAAGACGCCGACTAAGCCAAGTTGGGGGAAACGCCTGTTAGGCCTAGGGCTAAAGTGCAGCCTCGTCGGGATTGCCGCCGTGGTCATGTTAGGGATCTATCTAGATGGCAAAATCCAAGACAGATTCAGCGGCCAGATTTGGCAACTTCCTGGGGTCGTTTATGGCCGAGTCATCAACCTGTCTCCTGGTAGCGATTTTTCCCTCTCACAGCTACGCCAGCAACTGGATGCGCTTAATTATCAGAAGGTACGCACCCCAAAACGCCCTGGCGAGTACTCAGCGTCAAGCACCCGGCTGGAGATCATTCGTCGTCCATTTGATTTTGAAGATGGGCCCGCGCCGGCACGTCATGCGATGTTGAGCTTTGCTGACGGCCAAGTGGGTAAAATCACCGAGGTAAGCAGCCAACAACCGCTGGGATTATTGCGTATCGAACCCAAGCTATTGGGCATGATGGAGTCCGGTATTCGTGAGCAACGTTTATTCTTGCCACGAGAGCGTTTCCCTGAGTTTTTAGTTGAAGCCTTGATCACCACGGAAGACAGAGACTTCTATCATCACGAAGGCGTTTCGCCTACCGGTATTTTGCGTGCCTTGGTTGCCAATATTCGCGCAGGGCGCACCGTGCAAGGAGGCTCGACGCTGACTCAACAGTTAGCTAAGAACTTGTTTCTCACCCGTGATCGCACATTGTGGCGTAAGGTACAAGAAGCTTACATGGCACTGATCCTGGATTTTCGCTATAGCAAAGACAAAATCCTTGAGGCCTACCTCAATGAGGTTTACCTCGGCCAAAACCGTGGTGAGCCCGTACACGGCTTTCCTTTAGGGGCGCGCTTGTATTTCGGTCGTCCTATCAGTGAGCTACGTGTTGATCAACTCGCGCTACTGGTTGGCATGGTAAAAGGGCCATCTTATTACAATCCCTTCCGCCACCCTGAACGCGCGAAAACACGACGCGACCTGGTGCTGCGCTTGATGCTCGAGCAAAATCTGCTCACCAGTGCCAATTATGATGCCGCCGCCAGTCGTCCGCTCGATATTCAGGCCACCCCCACACTATCGCGTCCCCAGCCCGCCTACTTTGATCAGCTCAAAGAAGAGATCCGCCACAATGTCGGGGACAAATATGCCGCGGGCGAAGGGCTGCGTATATTTACCACGCTCGACCCTGTCTCACAGCAAGCGATTGAAGGCGCAGTCGTCGATAAGGTCAAGGCACTTAAAGGCCGAGCAGGTAACAAGCTTGAAGCGGCAGCGGTGATTGCCGACCGCCGCAGCGGTGAAGTTCGTGCCATGGTCGGCGGCGCACGCCCGGGCTTCGCAGGCTTTAATCGCGCATTAAACGCCAAACGCCCCATCGGCTCACTGTCAAAACCGGCGGTGTATCTGACCGCGTTGAGCCACCCGGAACGTTTCCAGCTCACCAGTAAGATTGACGATAAACCGATTCGCTTGGAGGGTAGCCAAGGCAGTAGCTGGCAACCACGCAACTATGATCGCCAGTATCGAGGCCGTGTGTCCTTACTCACCGCTCTTGCCAAGTCTTATAACGTCCCGACGGTAAATCTCGGCATGCAGCTGGGGTTAGATGAGGTGATCAAGACCTTCGGCAAACTGGGCGCCAATACCGAGAATATCCCTCAGGTACCGTCTTTGCTTCTTGGCGCGTTTAGCATGAGTCCGTTCGACGTTACCCAAATCTACCAAACGCTCGGCAGTGGTGGGCAACGTGCCCCCTTAACCGCCTTACGCGCGGTCACCATCAAAGAGGGACAAAACCTTTATCAAAACTGGCCAAAAGCAGAGCGTGTCGTGCCTCAGCAAGCTGGCTGGCTAACGCTATACGCGATGAAGCAGGTCGTTCAGCAAGGGACGGGACGCTACTTGACGCGTCGCCATGGCAATGTGGCACTCGCGGGCAAAACCGGTACCACAGATGATAACCGCGATAGTTGGTTTGTCGGTATCGATGATAAAGAAGTCACCACGGTGTGGCTTGGCCGCGACGATAACCAATCAACTGGGCTCACCGGCGCTTCAGGGGCATTGCGTGTCTATGATGATTATCTCAGTCGCCGAGGCGCCAGTGCGCTGACGTTATCATGGCCGGCGAACGTCACCACAGTCGCCGTGACCCAGCAAGGCAGTCAGTACCAGCTGAATTGTCGTGGTGAAATGTCGCTACCGATTTGGGACATTGATGGGCAGTTTGCCAAACGCTGTGGTCAGTCAGACCCTGTCGGGTGGCTAAAAGGTTTGTTTAACTAAGCGTCAGCACAGCATCAGGCGTCATTGTTCAAGCCAGCAATAAAAAGCCCCGGCCATGATGGCCGGGGCTTTTGTATCCGGTATCAAACCGAATTATTGGTACTGAGAGGTCGTTAACTACGCAAGCCTGTTCCTCTGGAAATCAAGCCCCACGCCAGGGCATACAGCCCGATGATGAACAGCATCAGCACCCCAAACGATGTCATGATTCCGACATCTGACACGCCAAGAAAGCCGTACCGGAACGCGTTCACCATGTACACAATCGGGTTCAGTTTTGACACGCCCTGCCAAAACTCAGGCAGCAGGGAGAGCGAATAAAACACCCCCCCTAGGTAAGTTAATGGCGTCAAGATAAAGGTAGGGATCAGGCTAATATCGTCAAAGGTTTTGGCGAAAATAGCGTTAATCAGTCCACCCAGTGCAAACACCGCCGAGGTCAACACCACGGTGGTAATCACAATCAGCGGATGCGCTATCTGCAAATCGACGAAGAATAGGGAGGTCATGGTCACCAAGGCGCCGACCGCTAACCCCCGACACATGCCGCCACCGATATAACCGGCAATGATCACATAGTTTGGAATGGGGGCGACCAACAACTCCTCAATATTATGTTGGAACTTGGCACTAAAAAATGAAGACGCCACGTTCGAGTACGAGTTGGTGATCACCGACATCATGATAAGCCCCGGCACGATGTATTCCATATAGGAGAAGCCTTCCATCTGGCCAATCCGCGAGCCAATCAGATTACCGAAAATAATAAAATAGAGGCTCATGGTAATCGCGGGCGGCACCAAGGTTTGCACCCAGATACGGGTAAAGCGCGCCACTTCTTTATGAATCAGGGTGCGAAAGGCCACCCAATACAACGCATTCATGCACGCTCCTCCCCATTTTGCTGAATTAAGGTGACAAATAACTCCTCAAGGCGGTTTGCCTTGTTGCGCATCGACAGTACCTGCACCCCTTGTTGCGACAACTGGTCAAAAACAGGGGTCAATCCGACTGACTTATTCACTTCCACTTCCAAGGTATTGGTATCGGTTTTCTGCCAATTAACACCGTCCAAGGTGCTCAGTTTATGCCCCGGCTGTAAATCAAGGATAAACGTCTCTGCGTCCAGCTTCGCCAGCAAGGCCTTCATGGAGGTATCTTCCACCAGCTCTCCTCGATTGATAATACCGATGTTGCGACACAAGGTTTCGGCTTCTTCAAGGTAATGGGTGGTAAGAATGATGGTGATCCCTTGCCGGTTTATCTCGGTGAGAAAGTCCCACATGGAACGACGCAGCTCAATATCGACACCGGCGGTTGGCTCGTCCAAAATCAACAGGCGAGGCTCATGCATCAACGCGCGGGCAATCATTAAGCGACGCTTCATGCCCCCCGATAAATTACGGGCAGGCTCATGGCGCTTATCCCATAAATCGAGCTGCGAGAGATATTTTTTCGCGCGTAATTTGGCTTGGTCGCGGGGCACACCATAGTAACCCGCTTGGTTCACCACGATTTGTTCCACTTTCTCAAACTGGTTAAAGTTAAACTCTTGTGGCACCAGTCCGATCTGCTTTTTGGCCTCCACCTTTTGGGTATCGAGATCGTAGCCAAAAATGCTCACCTGCCCCTGGGTTTTATTCACCAGTGAGCTCAAAATGCCAATGGTGGTGGATTTACCCGCCCCATTTGGCCCCAATAGCGCATAAAAATCGCCCTCCTCGACAGAGAGCGATACCCCTTTTAGCGCCTTAACACTGGTCCCATAGGTTTTGACCAGGTCTTTGATGTCGATGGCTTTCATAAGCTCCCGTTCTTTTAAGGCATGACCTCGGTCACTCGGTGCGCGGCACGGAGTGCATCATAACGGCTATCAAAGGTGTGATCGTCGGTGAGCCAATTTTTAACATGCAAGCGCTCAAGCTGATCCCGTGTTTTTTGATGGGGACAGAGCAGAAAAACTTGGCAATTGGCATCCACCGCATCTTTGATCGCATTTTCCAGCGCGAGGCCGACGGTCATATCAATCATGGGCACGTCACTGAGGTCTAAGATCATGACATCGAATTCCTCAATTTTACTGTGCTGACGTGCAATCGCTTTCGAGACACTGAATATCATTGGGCCTGAGAGATAGAAAAACAACACTTTTCCGTTGGCGCTATCTAATAAAGCCCTTTCCATCTCACTCAAGGGGACGTCATCTTCATCCGCATCACTGATCGCTTTGACCTGCTTTTCTTGCTCACGGCTTAAGTGTTCAATGGCAATAATATTGGCAATAAACACGCCCACACCCACTGCCACAATTAAGTCCACCAGCACGGTCAATATCATCACCCCATACATGATCACGGTTTGATGTAAGCTGACTTTGTGGGCACGTTGGATAAAGGTGCGGTCAAGGATATTGAACCCCACATAAATAGCGATACCCGCCAGCACCGCCATCGGGATGGGCTCAGTCAAAAAGCCTGCGACCAAGATCACCGCCGCTAAAATAAGGGCGCGCACAATGGCCGCAAAGGGTGAACGTCCACCCACTTGCACATTGACCACCGTGCCCATGGTGCCACCCGCGCCCGGCAAAGCGCCAAATAACCCCGCGACCATGTTGGCCAGTCCCTGCCCGCGCAGCTCTTTATCCGAATCATGCTCTTCGCGCGTCAAGGAGTCAGCGATGACCGCAGAGAGCAAGGTATCAATGCACCCCAAGGTCCCCAACACTAACGCATCCACCATCATGGTGGTGAGTACCTCACTGTCAATGTGTGGCAGCATCAAGGTGGGCAAGCCGGTGGGAATCACACCAATACGGCGAATCGCCTCAAGATCAAACCACCACATTGACAACACAGTCACCACCACCAAGGCAACGAGTTGCACCGGCATATAACGGCGATATTTTTGTGGGAAAGAAAAGAGGATCCCCAGCGTCAGTAGTCCTAATAGCAGCTCACTTTGTTGGGTATGCGCGATGAGATCGGGCAGCGCTTGCAGGGTCCCGAGTACGCCACCGTCAGGGGTGCCTTGCCCCAGTAAAGGCGGCAACTGCAAAATGATCAAGATAACGCCAATGCCGGACATAAAGCCCGATATCACGCTGTATGGCATTAAAGTGACGTACTTTCCAAGCTTCAAGGTTCCTAAGATCACTTGGAATAAGCCCGCCATCATCACCACGGTAAAGCCCATTGCCATGCCCCCTTCGGGATAACGTGACACCATGGTGGTGAGTACCGCGGTCATGATCACTGTCATCGGGCCGGTCGGCTCTGAGATAAGGGTTGAAGAGCCACCAAACAACGCAGCAAACAGGCCTACTAAAATGGCCCCCCACATGCCGGCTTCGGCACCGGCACCTGACGCTACCCCGAAGGCCAGCGAGAGGGGCAAAGAAATAACCGCCGTGGTGACGCCCCCAAACAGGTCCCCTTTCAGGGTCCAGTTCTTGAATCGTTCGAATTTCAAAACAGCTGATCCTTTCAAGTCGTATGCAGTATCACGGCCATGACGGCTTTACTCACTGGCACGGGGGTCCCCCAGTGCGCGCGCCAGTATATAGGAATGTGCACAAGATCAAATCAGGAGGGGAAACGCATGGTCAGTTTTCAACCAAAAAGAATAAAATGATGAGAAATGTGGCAAATATTCACTAAATATCTTGTATTTAAGTGATCGTGATGGGGTGTTTTTGGCTAGTCGGGAAACGCGCGGATCCCTCTAAAAAGCCATGACAGCACACAAACCCGCTCATGACGCCAGTTTGCGAGTTTGTGTGTATCAAGGTGTAAGAGACGTTGAACAGTGCGCTATGGCATCACTTCTACCAAGCGGTTGGCCGCCTCTAATGCTGGTTTGCGTGTGGTAAAAATATGCGCGTCTCTGACCCAATCACCGATGTGAAGGCGCTGCAGCTGCTCACGTGTCTCATCGTGCGGGCACAGTAAAAACACCGTGCACTCGGCCTCACGCGCATCTTTAATCGCGTTCTCTAACGCCAAGCCAACCGTCATATCTAACATGGGCACATCGCTTAAATCCAATATCATCACACGGAACTCGTTGATGTGCGCATGCTGGCGTGCAATCGCTTTCGAGACACTGAAAATCATCGGACCGGAAAGATAGAAAAACAACACTTGGCCATTGCTGGCATCAAGCAGCGCACGCTCTTCGTCATCAAGCGGCACTTCATCATCTTCGGCATCACTGATGGCCCGCACTTGCTTGGCTTGCTCTCGACTTAGACGCTCAATCACCAATAAGTTGGCAATGAATACCCCCAAGCCAACGGCAACAATCAAGTCGACAAATACCGTCAGCGCCATCACGCCATACATGATCCCCGTCTGCTGTAAGCTGATCTTGTGGGCGCGATGAAGAAAGCTCCAATCGAGGATATTAAAACCGACGTACAAGGCGATGCCCGCCAATACTGCCATCGGGATGGGCGCGGTCAGCGCACCGGCGACCAATACCACCGCGGCTAACATCGCCGCCCGCAAAATTCCCGATAAGGGAGAACGCGCGCCTACTTGTACATTCACCACGGTGCCCATAGTCGCCCCCGCGCCAGGGAGCGCACCAAATAACCCGGCAATCATATTGGCAATGCCCTGCCCACGCAGCTCGCGATCAGAGTTGTGTTCTTGCCGCGTCAGTGAGTCAGCAATCACCGCGGTTAATAAGGTATCAATACACCCTAAGGTACCCAGCACGAGGGCATCAATCACCATCGCGGTAAAATGTTCTGCCGTGATATGCGGGATCACCAGCGAGGGTAAGCCAGTGGGTATTTCCCCAATACGACGAATGCTGTCGGTATCAAACAATAAAATCGACACCAAAGTGATACTGACGAGTGCGACAAGCTGTGCGGGAATAAAACGACGATATTTCGCCGGAAAATAAAACAAGATGCCAAGCGTCAAAACACCGAGAAATACCTCTTTAAAATCGGCATTAGCGAGTAAGTCAGGCAATGCTTTGAGTGTGCCAAGCGCCCCGCCAGACGGCGCTGCTTGCCCCAATAACGGCGCTAGCTGGAGCAAAATCAAGATCACCCCAATCCCTGACATAAAGCCTGACACCACACTGTAGGGCATCAAGGTAACGTATTTCCCCAGCCTTAAACTGCCAATCAGAACTTGGAACGCGCCAGCCATCATCACCACGGTAAACGCCATGGCAACGCCTCCTTCCGGGTAGCGAGCCATCATCGCGGTTAGCACCGTGGTCATGATCACTGTCATCGGCCCAGTGGGCTCGGAGATCAACGTTGATGAACCACCAAATAGCGAGGCAAACAACCCGACTAGAATCGCGCCCCATAGCCCCGCTTCCGCGCCAGCGCCTGAGGCGACACCAAATGCAAGCGCCAATGGCAATGAGATAATCGCGGTAGTGACCCCACCAAACAAATCCCCTTTTACTGTCAGCTGCGCAAATCGTCCTTTATCAAACACGCACTACCCCTACTGCGGTTAAGATCATGATAGAGCGAACAGTATACGAATTTTCTTGGATTAACCTATCCGAGCAGTGGTGTTGCAGGTAAACAGCGTGATCCATTGGACGCGAAAGGTGTAAAAAAATGTGAAAATTGATCTCAGTATATTTCAACTCCCCTCATTGCGGTATAGTGGCAATTGATAACTTTGCCAAAAGACTGAGTGGATATGGCCCAAATCAAAGCGTTGTTCGCCAACAATAAAGCCTGGTCAAAAGACATTCGTGATACCAACCCACAATTTTTTGCCGAGTTGGCGAAAGAACAACATCCAGAATATTTATGGATTGGCTGCGCCGATAGTCGCGTCCCCGCAGAGCGCCTGACTGGCTTAGACTCGGGCGAGCTTTTTGTTCATCGTAATGTCGCCAATCAAGTGATTCATACCGATCTCAATTGTTTATCCGTGGTGCAGTACGCCGTCGACGTGCTGCAAATCAAACACATTATTGTCTGTGGCCACTATGGTTGTGGCGGGGTACATGCAGCGATTGAAAATCCTGAGCTGGGTTTAATTAACAACTGGTTACTGCATATTCGTGATCTCTACCTCAAGCACAAAAGCTATCTTAGCCAACTGCCCGCACAAGCCCGTGGTAACCGGCTGTGTGAGATCAATGTCGCCGAACAGGTTTATCATCTGGGCAATTCAACGATTTTGCGAGCGGCCTGGGAGCGCGGCCAAGATGTGAAGGTCCATGGCTGGTTTTACGACACCACCGACGGGATCTTGCGGGATCTAGGGATGACCGCCAATAGTCAGGAATCACTGGAAATCAACTATCAATCGGCAATGTGTGAACTCGTGTCTGACCAGGTCGAGTGTTAGTCTTTCCACTCCTCCCTGACAAGGCAGGATGGCACTCGCCTGTCTCATGGGGTCAAAAAAACCGAGCGACCGCTCGGTTTTTCATTGCTCGTGAGACGCTCTGTCGCTCTGCGCGATGATTAGCGTTGCCAATCACCGTGAAAATTAATCCAACGGAATCACTTTACCGACATACGGCAGATGGCGATACTTTTGCGCATAATCAATGCCCACACCGACCACAAATTCATCTGGAATCGTAAAGCCCAACCAATCAACCTTGACGTCGACTTCTCGGCGCTCTGGCTTGTCTAACAATGTACAAATACGTACAGAATTTGGCTCGCGCAAAGACAGGATTTCACACACCTTGCTGAGCGTATTGCCGGTATCGATGATATCTTCGACTAAGAGTACATCTTTGCCTTTAATATCATCATCTAAATCTTTCAAAATACGCACATCACGCGTACTTTCCATGCTGTTGCCGTAACTTGATGCGGTCATAAAGTCGACCGCGTGCGGCATATCAATCGCACGGCATAAATCCGCCATGAAAACGAACGAGCCACGCAGCAGCCCCACTAATACCAACTCCGATGAGTCTTTATAGTGCTCGCTGATCTCGGCGCCCAAGGCTTTGACTCGCGCCTGTACGTCCTGCTCTGAAATCATCACTTCAACGGTGTGTTTCATATCTGCCCCGATGGTTGTCTCTCCACAAAAGGGAGGTCACTAACAAAGGTGGCATAGTCTAGCACTAAATCGATTGCGGATCCCAGTGAGTGCGTTTTTGCCGCTTATGCACCTACACACTAGTTGGCTATCACGCTGATTGATAAGAAAAAATAATCAATGCCTTTGTTTTTAATAATGAATGACTTTTTTTGCAGACAAAATTACTGTTTTACGGCCTAGATCAGGCTTCTAGCCGTTGTCAGGCCATAAATGGCTGGTATAAACTCGATCTCGCTAATAATAAAATCATTAGCACAAACAATAATTAATTTGTACAAACCAAAAATAAGTTGGCAGGTTTTAGGATGGCTCAATCAAATGAGAGAACAAGGACGCGGCTATCGCCCGAGCGCCGCAAAGAGCAGTTATTAGGGTGTGGCTTAGATGTGTTTGCGAAACGCGGGATTGGTCGTGCCGGACACGCCGATATTGCCGAAATGGCAGACGTCTCCGTCGCAACAGTATTTAACTACTTCCCAACCCGTGAAGACTTGGTGGAAGAGATCTTGGCCCAGACCGAGAAACACTTCATAAAACTCATTAATGAGTGCACCGAGCAAGATCAATCAATGCGAGCATCGCTAAACTGCATTACCTCGCAAATTATCGACACGGCACTGGCAGACAAAGCTTGGATGAAAGTCTGGTTTGAATGGAGTACCTCTATTCGCGAGGATATTTGGCCACGCTTTGTCAAAGGCAGTCGAGATGCGATGGATCAGTTCGAGCACGTGTTCGAGAACGGGATGGCAAAAGGTGAAATGGTCGACCGTTACCAACCGCGTGAGCTTGCCAGTATGTTAGCTGGGGTGTGCTATGTGCTGTTTTTACAGGCGCACCAACAACCAGATAAAACGGCTTTAAACGCCATGGCTCAGCACTATGTTGATGTACTGTGCCAACAAAGCTAACCAGGCGGTCAACCTAGTAGAAAGCCAACCCCTCGGTTGGCTTTTTTGGTTCTGGTGTCTTAATCGTCAATAAAACTCGGCCCATCATTGAACAGGACGGGCTCGTGAGGGCGGATATGTAAACTGACTTTATCCCCAACCAATAGCGGCTCGCGCGCGTGCACCGATAGTTTTTGACCGTGGATATCGATGGTGTAACGGCTGCTGTCCCCCATAAACTGCTGAGACAATACCTGCCCTTCCCCCTTCTCATCAGCACGAATGCTAAGAAACTGCGGTCTCAGTAACCACCAATGCGGGCCTGGATGACAATGCACCGGACGAGGCCAAGGGCCGAGCGGTGTCTGCATTTGTTCTTGCGACGAGACCGTTACCGGCACATACGACCCTTGACCAAGAAAGTCAGCGACAAAGCGGCTCGCAGGTTGGTAATAGACCTCAGTGGTATCACCATACTGTTCAATGAGCCCCTGATTCATTACCGCTAGCTTATCGGCAAACGCGAATGCTTCCTCTCGGCTATGCGTCACCAGGATCGCCGTCACCCCTTGGGATTTAAAAATGCGTCGGATTTCTTCAATTAAATCATGACGAACCTGGGTATCAATATTTGAAAAGGGCTCATCAAGCAATAACAGATCGGGTTCATAAGCCAGCGCGCGCGCTATCGCCACCCGCTGTTGCTGGCCGCCCGAGAGCTGGTGAGGATAGCGGTCTCCCAGCTCCGCCAGACGCACCAACTTGAGCATCTCAGCCACTTTCTCACTGCGCGCCGCCGCGCTGAATCCAGACAGACCAAACCCCACGTTGTCTGCCACCGTAAGGTGTGGGAACAGCGCATAGTCTTGAAAAATCATCCCAATATTGCGTTGCTCTGGCGGGATTGAATGCTGAGTATCATCCATGAGTTTGCACCCAATCGATAGTTTTCCTGACGATAATGGCATTAATCCAGCCATTGCTTTTAGCAACGTCGTCTTCCCGCAGCCACTGGCACCGAGCAAGCACACAATCTCTCCCGGCGCGACTTGCAGCGACAAATCCTTTAAAACAGGCGTACCGTTATAACTGCAGGTCAAATTCTCTATCGCGAGCGCACACTTCATTGATATTTTTGCTCCAATGACCGGTTAATCAGGATAAGGGGAACCAAGCCAACCACGACCAACAAAATGGCAGGTAAGGCGGCATACTCCAAGTGCTCATCCGAGGTAAAGTTGTATACATACGTGGCCAGTGTTTCGAAATTAAAAGGGCGTAGTAGAATCGCTGCATTGAGCTCTTTCATCGACTCAATAAACACCAACAGCATCGCAATGAGCGTGCCCCGCCGAATTAAGGGTAAATGCACACGGCGAATCACCCCTGTGGTGGTGCATCCCATGGTTCGCGCCGCCATATCCAGTGACGGAGGAATTTTGGCCATGCTTGATTCAATACTGCCAATGGCGACGGCACTGAACCGCACGACAAACGCGACCAATAAGGCCACCATGGTGCCAGATAATAGGAGGCCAGGCCGTCCCCAGCCGTAATGCGTGGCAATATCGTTAATGAAGTGATCACCGCGGGTCAGTACTAACATCACACCAATCGCAAGCACCGTCCCTGGCACCGCATAGCCCATCGACGCCAACCGCATGGGGGCAACACTGACCCCATGCCCACGCAGGCGGCGATACACATTCACGGTCCACGCAATACCCACCGCGATCAGAGCCGCCAAACTGGAGGTATAAAAGCTGTTATAGCTAAAAGTGGCAAACTCGCTGACCGCATTTTTTTCGTAGTAGTGCCATGCATAAACTAACAGCTGTAGCAGGGGTAAAATAAACGCCAGTGACAGCAGACTCCAGCACCAGGCTAAAACGCCCACTTTACGCCAGCCTGTTAAGGGCATTTTCTCAATCGCATCACTGCTCGAGCTTGGACTAAATTGCGCTTGTTTGCGTCGCCCATAACGTTCCGCACTGATCAAAAGGAAGATAGCCACCAGCATGATCGCTGAGATTTTAGCGGCAGCGGTTAAGCTCGAATAGCTCAACCAAGTATCATAGACCGCGGTCGTAAGAGTGCTGACCGCAAAGTAATTGACCGTACCAAAATCGCCTAGTGCCTCCATTGCCACCAAAGAGGCACCTACCGCAATCGCCGGCCGTGCTAACGGTAAAGAAATGCGCCGAAAGCTTTGCATCGGTGAACAACCGAGCAAACGCGCTGATTGGGTCAAGGTGACACTCTGCTCCATAAACGCGGCACGGGTGAGCAGGTAGATATAAGGGTATAAGACTAACGCCAGCACAAAACACGCACCTGGCAAGGTACGCATATCGGGAAACCAGTAATCATTGACCGTTTGCCATTCAAACAGCGCCCGCAAGCCGCGTTGTAATGGACCCGCATAATCAAACCAGTCAGTATAGATATAACCGATGATATAGCCCGGCATCGCAAGCGGAAGCACCATCGCCCACTGCAGTTGCTGGCTACCCGGTACCTGATACATGGCCAGCATCCACGCGGTGGGAACCCCGAGAATGATCGCAATCGCCACCACGCCAGCCACTAATAAGCTGGTATTCAAGGTGTAAGTCGGTAGTACGGTCTCGAACAAATGGGGAAAAATATCCCCGGTATCGCCCACCGCGGTATAAAAGATCGCTAAGATCGGCAAAACCAGCAACAGAGCTAAGCTCCAACTGCTGGTTTTTATCATGGGTAATCTATCTCGCATGGCCTACTACATTAAGGCGTCAGAGAAAGACAACAGGGGCGGCAGCCGCCCCTATGCAATGGCTTACAGGTCGAACTGAACTTCATCCAGCAGTTTCACTGACTGGCTGTAGTTATCCGCAATCGCCTCAAGCGGCATTGGGTCATGCTTGTAGTCGCCCCAAGACGCCACCAGCTCAGACTGCTCAACACCCGGCTTCACCGGCTCTTCGAAGTTCACCTCAGCATACATATGCTGTGCTTTGTCTGACGTTAAAAATTCCATTAGTTTTAGCGCGTTTTCTTCGTTCGGTGCGTACTTCGCCATCGCCATGCCACTCACGTTCACGTGCGTACCGTAAGCATTCTGGCCTGGATAGTTCAAGTAAACCGCTTCCGCCCACGCTGTTTGTTCTTCGTCGTTCAGCATTTTGCCCAGGTAATAGCTATTACCTAGTGAGACGTCACACAGGCCTTCTTTGATCGCTTTCACTTGTGCACGATCATTGCCTTGTGGTTTACGTGCGAGATTGTCTTTTACGCCCTCAAGCCACTCTTTGGCTTTCGCTTCACCGTGGTTTTCGATGATAGCTGACACCAGAGAAACATTGTATGGGTGTTTGCCTGAACGGGTGCAAATCTTGCCTTTCCATTCTGGTTTTGCCAAGTCGAGATAATCAAAATCGTCACCCAGTTTGCCGACACGCTCGCGAGAAGAGTATACCGCACGTGCACGCGTGGTTAGCGCGACCCACTTATCTTCACTATCACGGAACTGCTCAGGTACGTTTTGATCGATGAGATCGCTTTGCACAGGCTGCACTACATCTTGGTTTACCAGCTCTTTAAGGCGTGAGATATCAACGGTTAGCAGTACGTCGGCCGGGCTGTACTCTCCTTCTTGCTTGACCTTTTCCGCCATGCCTTTTTTAGCGAACTTAACATTCACTTCAATGCCGGTCTCTTCGGTAAACGCATCGAACATAGGTTCAATCAAGAAAGGTTGGCGATACGAGTAAACATTGACTTCTTCGGATGCGACCGCGGCGCTGGTTCCTAATAGGCTTGCGGTAATAGCCGAGGCAATCAGTAGTTTTTTCATCGTGGCAGTCCTTAAATATGATGATAAATGATAACGAATCTCAGTTTCGTTAGTATACAACTAATAACCTGGTGCTCAATATGATCCGAGGCAAAAAGAAAAAAACCTTACATTAAAAATGTAAGGTTTCGTTTCAGAGTCTAATCGAATTGCGTGTAACTGACTATTTTACGCTGACAAATTCGGGATATGCATCAATACCACAGTCGTGTAGATCCATCCCTGACATCTCCTCTTCTTCGGTGACACGGATCCCCATGGTGTTTTTCAGTACTAGCCACACGAGGAAACTTGCCGCAAACACCCAAGCAAAAATTACCGCCGCGCCCAGAAGCTGCGCACCAAAGGTTGCTCCGGTGTTACTTAAAGGCACAACCATCAAGCCGAAGAAGCCACACACACCGTGCACGGAGATCGCACCGACAGGATCATCCACTTTTACCTTGTCTAGACCGATAATACTGAATACGACAATCACACCTGATACCGCACCGATAATCAGCGCAGCCACGGGTGAAGGCGATAAAGGATCCGCCGTGATGGCCACTAAGCCGGCTAACGCACCGTTAAGCACCATGGTCAAATCGGCTTTTCCCCAAAGGGTTTTACACACCAACAAGGCTGCTATCGCACCGGCCGCCGCCGCCGCATTGGTATTCAAGAAGATTTGTCCGACCGCCGTAGCGTTTTCAAAATCCGAGACCATCAGTTGTGAGCCACCGTTAAACCCAAACCAGCCGAACCATAAGATGAAGGTACCGAGTGTGGCCAGAGGCAGGTTTGAGCCAGGGATGGGATTGATTTTACCATTTTTGCTGTATTTCCCTTTACGCGCCCCCAAGAGCAGGACACCTGCTAGGGCCGCAGCGGCACCGGCCATGTGAACAATCCCGGAGCCTGCGAAGTCGCTAAAGCCTGCTTCTGAAAGAAAACCACCGCCCCAGGTCCAGTAACCTTCAACCGGATAAATCACCGCGGTTAAAATGACAGAGAACACCAGGAATGCCCACAGCTTCATACGCTCAGCTACCGCGCCTGACACCACAGACATCGCGGTTGCCACAAACACTACTTGGAAGAAGAAGTCTGATTCAAGCGAGTGATCCGCGTCCGCCCCTTGCGTACCAATCAAGGTCCCAAAAGAAGGAATAAAGCCACCGCCACTGTTATCCACGTACATGATGTTATAACCCACCAACAGGTACATAGTGCACGCGATGGCGTAGAGGCAGATATTTTTGGTCAGTATCTCAGTGGTGTTTTTCGAGCGCACTAGGCCTGCCTCTAACATGGCAAAGCCAGCCGCCATCCACATCACTAACGCACCAGATAAAAGAAAGAAAAAGGTGTCGAGCGCGTAGCGCAATTCAGTCACCGTGTTTACCAGTTCCATTGTCTTTACTCCCTGTTTTTAAATTGCTTCCAGATCCATCTCGCCAGTACGGATCCGCACCGCCTGCTGAAGATCAAAGACGAAGATCTTCCCGTCGCCGATCTTGCCGGTTTGTGCGGCTTGAGCGATCGCATCCACCACACTATCGACATGTTCGCTCTGCACAGCGATTTCTAATTTTACTTTGGGTAAAAAATCGACCTGATATTCAGCACCACGGTATAACTCTGTGTGCCCTTTTTGGCGGCCAAAGCCTTTCACCTCTGAGACAGTCATGCCGTCAATGCCAGCATCCGCCAACGCTTCACGTACGTCATCAAGCTTGAACGGCTTGATAATGGCGCTAATCAGTTTCATATCCTTCTCCTGCGTCCTTGTGTTTGCATCATCATCTAACTATCAAGAGCCGTGCCAACATTTAAATCATTTAAAATCAACAAGTTAAATTAAAAACACATATAAAGGCGTTCATTTGCACCATTTAAGTGCGAATTATTCACCAACACCGCGCATGCCAAGGGGAGCGATAGGCAATTGCACCAATGGGGAACATCGATACGAGAATGAGGAGAAAAAACGAGGGGGAGATCTATCTATTCAAAGCACGCATAGGGGAATACGTGCTCATCCATGCATCGCTCACTCAGTGAACCTCAGCACTTAACGTCGACCGTAACGGGCAATGAAGTCTTGGTAAGCGTCCAACATCACTAAAAAATCTTGGTAACCACACGCCGCGTAACTTTCTTCATCATAAAAGGTCAGCGCCTGCTCATTGAGCGTGGTTTGCGCCTCATCCGAGGCAGGTTGCAGCATGGCATTCGCCACCACCACGACCTCATCACGATTGGCGGTAAGCGTGAACGTATGCCCGCGCCACTGCTGCTCTGATTCAAGTTGCTGCAGAGTATGTAGACAGGATGTCACTTGAGCCAGCTCAGTGCCGAGTTCATCCAATAGCCAACGTCCTATGGCTTCATGTCCCATAGAAAAAACAATCCGGTAGCTGTCATCAAAACTGTTGCGAGAAAATTCGTAATCCACACTGACCTCCAAATTTGGCACGCTATTGTCCTGCTTTTTGCCAGAATTGCCAAGCCGGAGCTGTCATCCAAATGTCACTTCAACCATACTTAAATGGAATAACAGTAGGCAGCAAAGGATAGGCAAATGCATATCGTGATCGCACCGGATTCATTTAAAGAAGGCCTTAGTGCTCGCCATGTTGCACAGGCGATTGAGGCTGGCATGGTGCCTATTTTACCTAACGCCCGTTTCTCGCAACTGCCAATGGCGGATGGTGGTGAGGGCTTTGCACAAAGCTTTCTCGATCAGCTTGGTGGCGAGCGCTATCACTGCGAGGTCACTGGGCCTGACTTTCGCTCGGTGACCGCCGAATTTGTTATCAATCGCGAACATCGTCTGGCCGTTATCGATGTTGCCAGTGCTTCAGGCCTTCCCTTAGTGCCACAGCACGCACGCCATCCTCGTCATACCACCAGCTTAGGGACCGGCGAACTGATTCGTGCCGCGCTTGACCATGATATTGACGAAATCATTATCGGCTTGGGGGGCAGTGCCACCAATGATGCCGGTGCAGGGATCCTAACCGCCCTCGGCGCCAAGCTTCTTGATGGCGCAGGCAAACCGATACCGCCTACAGGAGAGGGGCTCGGCGCGCTGATGACTCTAGATATTGACGGAGTAGATGCTCGCCTTAACACGGTCAAACTCACTGCCGCCTGCGATGTCGATAACCCCTTATGTGGACCACATGGTGCCACTACCGTCTTTGGACCACAAAAAGGCGCCCGGGAAGAAGATATTCGAGACTTGGAGCAATACCTGCACCGCTTTGCCAGTATTTGCCACCTGCAATTAGGACAGTCCATTTGCCACTTTGCAGGCGCTGGCGCGGCTGGCGGGATGGGTGCAACACTCGGCGGATTACTTGGCGCGCAGCTTGAGCCCGGTGTCGACTTATTGCTCTCACGCACACATGCCCATCACGTGTTGGCGCAAGCCGATTGGGTGATCACGGGCGAAGGCCGTGTCGATGGGCAAACCCAGCACGGTAAAGTACCCGCTGCTATCGCCAGAATCGCACATGCCGATGATGTCCCCGTCATCGTGCTCGCCGGCAGTGTCGGTGACAATTGCGAAGCGCTTTATCAGACCGGTGTCACCGCAATCTTCCCCATTCAAGCGGGCCCTTGTGAATTGAGCGACGCGCTGATGAATAGCAAAAAAAATCTCATGCGCACCGGTGAAAACATAGCACGTTTGATCCGATTAGCCGGTTACACATGAGCGTTACCTAAAGGTTAAACCCAAAAAAAAGCGCCCCTAACAACGGGGGCGCTTTCTGTGAGCCTGCGAGTAAAAGACGCTTATACCGCGGCTTTAATAATCACATCATCCGCTTTTTTGGTGTAGGCATCCATTTGATGGAAGTTGAGGTAGCGATAGGTATCGCTAGCGGTCGCATTAATTTGCTCCGCGTACTCAAGGTATTCCTCTCTGGTCGGAATACGGCCAAGGATCGCGCCGACAGCAGACAACTCCGCTGATGCGAGATAGACATTGGCGCCTGTGCCCAGACGGTTCGGGAAGTTGCGCGTCGAGGTCGACAGTACGGTAGACTTTTCTGCCACACGCGCTTGGTTACCCATACACAACGAGCATCCTGGCGTTTCTATGCGCACCCCTGCCCGGCCATAAATACCGTAGTAACCTTCGGCGGTGAGCTGATCTCGGTCCATCTTCGTCGGTGGTGCCACCCACATACGGGTAGATAAACTCCCTCCGAACTTGTCCAGCAGTTTACCCGCCGCGCGGAAGTGACCAATGTTGGTCATACAGCTGCCGATAAAGACTTCATCAACACTGTCACCTGCCACATCTGACAAGCTACGTGCATCATCTGGGTCATTCGGCGCGCACAAAATCGGCTCTTTGATGTCAGCCAAGTCGATCTCGAGCACATGCGCATATTCGGCATCTTTATCTGCTTCCATCAAACTTGGGTTTTCCAACCATTGCTGCATAGCTTGAATGCGACGCTCGATGGTACGGCGATCGCCATAGCCCTCAGAGATCATCCACTTAAGCATCACAATGTTCGACTCGAGGTATTCAGCCACAGAGTCTTGCGATAATTTGACAGTACAGCCAGCCGCTGAACGCTCCGCGGATGCATCTGACAGCTCAAACGCCTGCTCTACCGTCAGGTGCTCAACCCCTTCGATTTCCAAAATACGGCCAGAGAACTCGTTAATCTTGCCCGATTTCTCCACCGTCAGCAGCCCTTTTTGAATGCCAAAATAAGGGATAGCATGAACCAGGTCGCGTAGCGTTACCCCAGGTTGCATTTCACCTTTAAAGCGCACTAAGACCGATTCTGGCATATCCAGTGGCATCACGCCGGTCGCGGCCGCAAAGGCCACGAGACCTGAGCCAGCAGGGAACGAAATGCCCAGCGGGAAACGGGTGTGTGAATCCCCACCCGTCCCCACGGTATCAGGCAGCAGCATACGGTTGAGCCACGAGTGGATCACACCGTCACCGGGACGCAGCGCCACACCACCACGGTTCATAATAAAGTCTGGCAACGTATGGTGGGTTTCCACATCCACCGGCTTTGGATAAGCCGAGGTATGGCAGAACGACTGCATGGTCAAATCAGCGGTAAAGCCAAGGCAGGCCAAATCTTTCAGCTCATCACGCGTCATGGGCCCGGTGGTATCTTGCGAGCCTACGGTAGTCATTTTGGGCTCACAATAGGTGTTCGGGCGCACGCCCTCAACGCCACACGCTTTGCCCACCATTTTTTGTGCCAAGGTAAAGCCTTTGGTGGAATCAGCCACCGGACGTGGGCGACGGAACACCTCAGAGGGCTCAAGCCCTAAGCTTTCGCGGGCTTTATCGGTCAGCCCTCGGCCAATGATCAAGGGGATACGTCCACCCGCACGCACTTCATCGTACAGGATGTCCGTTTTTAGTTGGAAGGTAGATAGGACATCATCGGTGCCGTGCTTGCACACTTTGCCGTCGGCCGGATACAGGTCAATCACATCGCCCATGTTGAGCTTGCTAACATCAAGTTCAATCGGCAGAGCGCCCGCATCTTCCATGGTATTAAAGAAAATAGGCGCGATTTTGCCACCTAAACAAAAACCACCTGAGCGCTTGTTAGGGACGTTAGGAATATCGTGCCCCATAAACCACAACACCGAGTTAGTTGCCGACTTACGAGACGAGCCAGTACCGACCACATCACCGACATAAACCAGTGGATGACCTTTTTCTTCCAGCTTTTTCATTTGCTCGATCGGGCCAATCTCTCCCGGTTTGTCTGGCTGAATACCCTCGCGCTCGTTTTTCAGCATCGCAAGAGCATGTAAGGGAATATCTGGACGTGACCACGCATCTGGCGCGGGTGACAAGTCATCGGTGTTGGTTTCACCCGAGACTTTGAATACCGTCAGTGTCACTTTTTCAGGAATTTGTGGTTTTTCCAGGTACCACTCAGCGTTCGCCCACGACGCCATCACCTGCTTGGCGTAGGCATTGCCTGCTTTCATTTTGTCTTCAACGTCGTAAAACGCATCGAACATCAATAAGGTATGAG
Source organism: Salinivibrio sp. HTSP (assembly GCF_003390965.1). Lineage (NCBI taxonomy): Bacteria > Pseudomonadati > Pseudomonadota > Gammaproteobacteria > Vibrionales > Vibrionaceae > Salinivibrio > Salinivibrio sp. HTSP. Next base: position 71,680 of record NZ_PXUD01000033.1, on the reverse strand, counting down.
ACAGCACTTTCGCCGCAATGGGCGCAAGCTTGTCATCATCGAGTAAGGTGATCAGTGGTTCGATGTTATACCCCCCTTGCATGGTGCCAAGTAATTCAGTGGCACGCTCGGGGCTAATCAACGGAGACTGCGCTTCACCTTTTGCCAGTGCGGCCAGAAAGCCTGCTTTCACATAAGCGGCTTCATCCACACCGGGTGGGATTCGGTTTTCCAGTAAATAAATGAGGGTTTCTTCTTCGCCAGCGGGCGGGTTTTTCAGCAGTTCTATCAAACTGGCGGTTTGCTCAGCGTTCAGCGGTTTAGGCACAATACCCTGAGCGGCACGTTCTTCGACGTGTTTACGGTAGGCTTCAAGCACGACTATTTCCTCTTTTCTCGGTCAGATCGTGTGATCCAACATCCTTGGAAAGTGTTAGTACTCGTATCACGCTTATCCGGCGAAGTTTATTAAAATTTTCCAGCAAGACGAGGGTTCGAGCACGTAACCGCTGCGTGAGGATAGCATTTTTAACCTAAAATTAAAATCTACTCGTTTTGTGAAACATAATACTTAGGTCGTAGTGACGCGGTACGCTACTCCACACCTCTAGGTATAAGTTACCCAGAGCCTGTCGCGGTTGTCACTTATTCTACACCGCTTTTCGCCATCGCGCAGTGATCCGACTACCATTGCTTTGCGCCCAATCTCCCGCAAACGACGACGCACTTTTACCGCTTTATGTTGAAAGCGCGAGTAAAGTGTCATTTTTATCAATAACCCTGAGCAAAGGCTTCAATTTTATTGTTTGATGGTCGATACATAACCAATCATTCACACATATCTGCTAACTTAGATGTTAGTGCCATAAACATCATCACATTTTTGTCACGCTAACCTATCGTCTGTTAATAGACCCAATAGAGAGAAGGGCATGAAGCTAAAGCAACTCACGATCAAACAAAAACTCGTGTTGGCATTTGTCTCCGCGGTGATCGCCTCCACCGCCATCATCAGTTATATGAGCTTAAGCCAAGCACGCGACATCATGGAAAAGCGCCTGTTAGAAAACGAGCTTCCCACCACCCTCACCCAGTTTAGAGATACCATTGATAGTGAGGTAAACCAGCTACAATCGGCCGCACGTCAGCTGGCTTCTAACCCTGTGATGCTAGATATCATCAACCAAGATATTACGTCTGCAGAAGAAACCCGCGTGATCAAACAGCTCAACGTATTACGTGAGCAATACGATTTGAATGATGCCTCCATTGCCAACCGCAACACCGGGCAGTATTGGAATCAGAACGGATTTTTACGGGTGTTAACGCGTGAAAAAGACAGTTGGTTTTACAACTTCCTCGACAGTGGCAATGCCACCATGGCCCAGGTATTCCAAGAGGATAATGGCGAGCTCAAACTGTTCGTCAACTTTCAACAGCTTAACGGTAAAGGATTAGCCGGTTTTTCACGCTCGTTGAAGGACATGACCCGCTTTTTGAATCAATTTAAAATTGAACAATCGGGTTTTGTCTTCTTGGTCAACGCTGACGGCCTAGTGCAACTGCACCGCGACACCAATCTAATGGGTGAGCAAACCCTGAGTGATATTTATGGTGGGCAAGCGCGCAGCTTGCTGCAAAAAGGCGATTTTAATCTGCTCGACACCCGTATTAATGGTGAAGAAGTCCTGCTGGCATCCAGTTATGTGCCCTCAATGGATTGGTTTGTTATCGCCGATGTCCCTGCCGAAGAGGTTTATGCGCCTCTCAATGAAACGCGCAATCAGATCCTGATGGTATCGGTCGTCGTCGGTCTCATTTTTATCGTCGTTGCCGTCTGGCTTGCCGCGACCATTACCAAGCCGATCCAATACGTGGCCAATGTGTTCCGTGAAATTGGTGAAGGTGAAGGGGACTTGCGCCAACGCGTGGATATCAACAGCCAAGATGAGATTGGTCAACTTGCCTCTGGCTTTAATAGCTTTGTGGAGAAAATCCATCGTTTAGTCTCAGACGTTGCCCGCACCGGTGGTGAGTTGCGTAGTGCGGCCGAGCAAGTGTCATCACAAGCTGGCGCCACCCAATCACAAAGCGAGTATCAGCGAGATCGCACCGTGCAAGTGGTGACCGCCATCAATGAAATGGGGGCGACCGTTAATGAGATTGCAGGCAATGCCGCCAGTGCTGCCAGTGCCGCCAATCAAGCCTCTGATGATGCAGCGAGTGGTCAAGGTGTGGTGACCCAAGCACGAGATACCATCGCTCGCCTGGCTGATGACATGGAGAATATGTCGAAAGTGATCAGCGCCTTGGCTGAAAACACCGATTCGATTGGCGGTATTTTGGATGTGATCCGCGGTATCTCTGAGCAAACCAACTTGCTGGCGCTGAATGCGGCGATTGAAGCGGCGCGAGCCGGTGAGCAAGGACGTGGCTTTGCAGTTGTCGCCGATGAAGTACGTAGCTTGGCCAGTCGCACCTCTGACTCCACCGACGAAATCCAGACTATGATTGACCGCCTGCAGCAAGAAGCGCGCAACGCGGTAGATGCCATGGAACAAAGCCGCACCATGACCGCCGAAGGGGTCAATGCCTCCGATGAGGCGTCACAATCGCTCAATGCAATCAACGAGCAGATTGTACAAATCTCGGACATGAACACTCAGGTGGCCACCGCGACTGAAGAGCAGTCTACCGTGGTCAACGATATTAACCAAAATATCGAAGAGATTAACCACAGCTCACAGCAAACCGCTGATACCGCCAACACCATGGCAGAAGCGAGTGAGTCACTGCGCGATCTTTCTAAGCGTCTTGATACCTTGGTAGGAAGCTTTAAGCTCTAAACCATTGCGGTTCTACCGACTGACGCACTAAGCGGGCCATGGCCCGCTTTTTTTGTTCACGATCCACACGGGTTCACAGATATAAAAAAGCCCCGCATAGCGGGGCTGAGTCAGAAAAATATAAACGCGTGGTTTATTTCTTTTTCTTCGCTTTCGGGTTAGGCATATCTGTGATTGAGCCTTCAAACACTTCTGCAGCCAAACCAACCGATTCGTGCAAGGTTGGGTGAGCATGAACCGTCAGCGCGACATCTTCGGCATCACAACCCATCTCGATAGCAAGACCGATTTCACCCAGCAGCTCACCGCCGTTGGTACCCACAACCGCACCACCGATCACACGGTGCGTATCTTTATCGAAGATCATCTTGGTCAAACCGTCCGAACAATCAGACGCAATCGCACGACCTGAAGCGGCCCATGGGAAGGTTGCTACTTCGTAGTTAATGCCTTCTTCTTTACACTCTTTCTCAGTTTTACCGACCCACGCCACTTCTGGCTCAGTGTACGCAATCGATGGGATCACTTTTGGATCGAAGTAATGCTTCTTACCTGAGATAACCTCTGCGGCCACATGGCCTTCGTGTACACCTTTGTGCGCCAACATAGGCTGACCCACGATGTCACCGATCGCATAGATGTGCGGCACGTTGGTGCGCATCTGCTTATCAACATTGATAAAGCCGCGATCGTCAACTTCAACGCCAGCTTGGCCCGCATCAAGCAGTTTGCCATTCGGGCTACGGCCGATGGCAACCAAAACAGCGTCATAGCGAACAGGCTCTGCTGGGGCTTTTTTGCCTTCCATGGTGACGTAGATGCCGTCTTCTTTGGCTTCTACCGCGGTCACCTTGGTTTCCAGCATGAGGTTCATCTTCTTGCTGATGCGCTTGGTAAAGACTTTGATCACGTCTTTATCTGCCGCAGGGATCACCTGATCGCACATTTCGACCACATCAACCTGTGAGCCGAGTGCATAGTAGACGGTGCCCATCTCTAGGCCGATGATGCCGCCACCCATTAGCAGCATTTTTTCAGGTACTTCTTTGAGCTCAAGGGCGTCGGTGGAGTCCCAAATGCGTGGGTCATCATGCGGGATAAATGGCAGCTCGATAGGACGAGAGCCGGCCGCGATGATGGCATTATCAAAGTTGATGGTAGTGCTTTCTTCCCCTTCGACTAACAGGGTGTTGGCGCCAGTGAAACGGCCTGTGCCATTGACGACTGTCACTTTACGCTGCTTGGCCATACCGCCTAAGCCACCCGTCAGTTGGCCAATGACCTTATCTTTCCAAGAGCGGATCTTGTCGATATCGGTTTGTGGCTCACCGAATACCACGCCGTGCTCGGCCATGGCTTTGGCTTCTTCAATCACTTTGGCAACGTGAAGTAGGGCTTTAGATGGGATACAGCCGACGTTTAGACACACACCGCCAAGGTTGTTGTAACGTTCAACCAATACGGTTTCCAAACCTAGGTCGGCACAGCGGAAAGCGGCGGAGTATCCAGCAGGACCAGCGCCAAGGACGACGACTTGCGCTTTGATTTCTTTACTCATTCTGACCTCGTTATAGTCTTATTCCCTGACAGGCTAAGAGCGGTAATTTTTTATTGTTGTGGGTATCTGGGAGCCACAGTTTACAGCCATGTTAATGGGCTGAAAAATAAAAACCCATAGCCTGTGAGCTGCACAACAATTCCCGACCGACCTTTGACCGGCCAGTCGGGTTGTTGGTATTGCGATTAGAGTACCAAACGGCGAATATCAGACAGTAGGCCGTTGAGGTAGCTAATAAAGCGCGCACCCTCGGCACCGTCGATCACACGGTGGTCGTAAGACAGTGACAGCGGCAGCATCAGGCGAGGTTCAAAGTCCTTACCGTTCCATACTGGCTTCATTTCTGACTTAGACACACCCAAGATAGACACTTCTGGCGCATTAACGATTGGCGTAAACGCCGTACCGCCAAGGCCACCTAGGCTAGAGATGGTAAAGCAACCACCTTGCATATCAGAGGCCGTTAGCTTACCGCCACGGGCTTTCTTCGATACCACCATCAGCTCTTCAGATAGCTCGTGAATGCCTTTCTTATTCACGTCTTTAAAGACAGGCACGACCAGACCGTTTGGTGTGTCAACCGCGATACCGATGTTGACATACTTCTTCATGATCAGGCTTTCACCATCTTCAGACAGTGACGCGTTGAACGAAGGGAAAGCTTCCAGCGCTTTAGCAGCCGCTTTCATGATGAACACCAATGGGGTGATCTTCATGCCTGACTCTTTCTTCTTCTCGATCGCGTTTTGCTCTTTACGGAACGCTTCAACTTCAGTGATATCGGCGTTATCCCACTGCGTCACGTGCGGGATCATTACCCAGTTACGTGCCAGGTTCGCACCCGAGATCTTCTTGATACGAGACAGTGGTTTTTCTTCCGTTTCACCGAATTTGCTGAAGTCGACTTTCGGCCAAGGTAGCAGACCCAGTGCACTACCGTCGCCTGAGCCAGATGCTGCGCCAGATTCAAGACGCTTAAGCGCCTCTTTCACGTAGCCTTGTACGTCTTCTTTCAGTACACGTCCTTTACGACCGGTGCCTTTGACTTTCGCCAAGTTAACACCGAATTCACGCGCGAGACGACGAACAACAGGTGACGCATGCGCGTATTCTTTGTTTTCAACAAACTCGTCTTTACCGGCGTCGGCTTTAGCTGCTGCAGGTGCTTCCGCTTTTGGTGCGGGTGCAGATTTTGCCTCTGCAGCAGGTGCAGGTGCCGCTGCTGGTGCCGCAGGTGCACTACCCGCCACCTCGAACACCATGATGTGCGAGCCGGTAGACACTTTATCGCCCGCGGCGATTTTGATTTCTTTCACTGTCCCCGCAAACGGTGCCGGCACTTCCATTGACGCTTTGTCGCCTTCAACGGTGATCAAAGATTGCTCTTCTTCAACCGTATCGCCTACAGCGACCATGATGTCAGTCACTTCGACTTCATCACCGCCAATGTCAGGAACGTTGACGTCTTTTGATTCTGACGCAGCAGGGGCCGCAGGTGCAGCTTGGGCAGGTGCCTCGGCAGGGGCACTGCTGCCGACTTCAAACATCATGATCAAAGAGCCAGTTGAGACCTTGTCACCTGAAGCAATTTTGATCTCTTTAACAGTGCCCGCAAACGGTGCCGGCACTTCCATTGACGCTTTGTCGCCTTCAACGGTGATCAATGATTGTTCTTCGTCGACGCTGTCGCCTACCGCGACCATGATGTCGGTCACTTCAACTTCGTCACCGCCGATATCAGGCACGTGCACTTCTTTGATTTCTGATGCAGCCGCTGGTGCTGCAGCAGGGGCGGCGGGAGCCGCCTCTTCCGCAGGAGCGCTTGATGCGGCACCTTCCGCTTCAAAGATCATCATCAAAGAGCCGGTGGTGACTTTGTCACCCTCGGCAATTTTAATTTCCTTGACCACACCCGCTTGTGATGCAGGGACTTCCATGGATGCTTTATCACCCTCAACGGTGATTAACGACTGCTCTTCTTCAACCTTGTCACCCACGCTGACAAGGATCTCAGTCACTTCTACTTCATCCGCACCGATGTCAGGTACATTAATCTCGATTGACATTATTTCAGCCTCTTACGCGAACAGCGGGTTTACTTTGTTGGTATCGATGTCGAATTTCTTGATCGCTTCTGCGACCACTTTCTTGTCAACATCGCCACGCTTAGCCAGCTCATTAAGTGCCGCTACAACCACATAGCCTGCGTTCACTTCAAAGTGACGACGAAGGTTTTCACGGCTGTCTGAACGGCCAAAGCCGTCAGTGCCCAGTACTTTGTAAGATTCAGCTGGGACAAACGCACGAACTTGGTCAGCATAGTTCTTCATGTAGTCAGTCGCAGCAATCGCTGGCTCTGTGCCCATCACGGTTTGGATATAAGGCACTTTGCTTTCTGCATCTGGGTTCAGCATGTTGAAACGATCGACATCTTGACCGTCACGTGCCAGCTCGTTGAACGAGGTCACGCTGTAAACGTCAGACGCCACACCGAACTCATCGCTAAGCAGTTTCGCCGCTTTACGCACTTCGGTCATGATGGTGCCAGAGCCCATTAGCTGGACTTTCGCTTTGTCGCCCGTATAGGTTTCCAACTTGTAGATACCTTTACGGATACCTTCTTCCGCGCCCTCAGGCATGGCTGGCTGATGATAGTTTTCGTTCATCAGCGTCAAGTAGTAGTAGATGTTTTCTTGGTCAGGACCGTACATGCGACGGATACCGTCTTGCATGATCACCGCCACTTCGTACGCGAAGGTTGGGTCGTAAGAAACACAGTTAGGTACCGTGCTTGCCAAAATATGGCTGTGACCGTCTTCGTGTTGTAGACCTTCACCGTTCAAGGTAGTACGACCGGCAGTCGCACCCAATAGGAAACCACGCGCTTGCTGGTCACCCGCCATCCACGCCATGTCGCCAACACGTTGGAAGCCGAACATGGAGTAGTAGATGTAGAATGGGATCATGGGCAGATCATTAGTGCTGTAAGAGGTCGCCGCCGCTACCCACGATGACATCGCGCCTAGCTCGTTGATCCCTTCTTGCAGTACTTGGCCGCCTTCTTCTTCTTTGTAGTAAGACACCACACCGCGATCTTCTGGGGTATAAGTCTGACCCTGCGGGTTGTAGATACCTACTTGACGGAACAAGCCTTCCATACCGAATGTACGCGCTTCGTCGGCAATGATTGGCACAATGTTCTTGCCAATGCTCTTGTCTTTCAGCAAGACATTCAAAGAACGTACAAATGCCATGGTGGTGGAGATATCACGTTTCTGCTCAGACAGTAACGCCGAGAAATCGTCCAGTTTTGGCAATGTCAGTTCTTGCGTAAATTTCGGCAGACGCTGTGGGGTATAACCGTGCAGTGCCTTACGACGTGCGTGAAGATATTCGTACTCGGCAGAGCCTTCTTCCAACTTCAGGTACTTCAGGTTTTGTACATCGTCGTCAGACAACAAGTCTTGTAGGCCAAGACGATCACGCATCGCGTGAACATGGGTCATGTCCATTTTCTTCACTTGGTGCGCGATGTTTTTCCCTTCAGCCGCTTCACCCATGCCATAACCTTTAACGGTTTTCGCCAAGATCACGGTTGGACGGTCATTGCACTCTTGTGCTGCTTTGAAGGCAGCAAATAATTTAGATGGCTCGTGGCCACCACGCTTAAGTGCAAAGATCTCTTCGTCAGTCATGTCTGCAACCAAGGCGGCTGTTTCTGGATACTTGCCGAAGAAGTGTTCGCGTACGTAAGCGCCATCTTTCGATTTGAACGTCTGGTAATCACCGTCAATGGTTTCATTCATCAACTGCAGCAATTTACCTGAGGTGTCTTTGGCCAACAATTTGTCCCAGCCAGAGCCCCAAACCACTTTGATCACGTTCCAGCCGGCGCCTTTAAAGAGGCCTTCCAGCTCTTGAACGATTTTACCGTTACCCATTACAGGACCATCAAGGCGCTGCAGGTTACAGTTAATCAAGAAGCAGAGGTTATCCAGTTTTTCACGGGCCGCGAATGACAACGCACCGCGTGACTCTGGCTCATCCATCTCACCGTCACCGAGGAACGCATAAACACGCTGCTCAGAGGTGTCTTTTAGACCACGACCGTTGAGGTATTTGAGGAAACGCGCTTGATAGATAGACGCAAGCGGAGCCAGACCCATAGATACGGTAGGGAACTGCCAGAACTCAGGCATCAGTTTCGGGTGCGGATATGAAGACACCCCTTTGCCATCGACTTCCTGACGGAAGTTGTCGAGCTGCTCTTCGCTCAAGCGGCCTTCAACAAAGGCACGTGAATAGATACCTGGAGAAATATGACCTTGATAATACACCAGGTCGCCACCGTCTTTCTCGTTAGGCGCACGGAAGAAGTGGTTAAAGCAGGTTTCATAAAATGCCGCCGAAGACTGGAATGATGCCATGTGGCCACCCAGCTCTAAATCCTTCTTGGACGCACGCAACACGATCATGATTGCGTTCCAACGAATGATAGAACGGATACGGCGTTCCAGATTCACATCACCTGGGTAAGCAGGTTCTTGATCAGCAGGAATGGTATTTACATAGTTGGTGGTCACGCCCGTTGGCATGTCAACACCGTCCAAACGTGCTTGCCCTAATACTTGCTCCAGAAGGAACTGGGCACGTTCTACACCTTCTTCACGAACGACTGACTCAAGAGCTTGCAACCACTCTTGTGTTTCAAGTGCGTCCACGTCATGTTTCATGACTTCAGACATGGCGATCTATCCTTTCGTTGATTGACTCGTACAAAACAAACGTTGTCGCAGCTGCAGTGCCCTTCGCGTTTCTATGGATGCGAATAAGGCTACTCCAACTCGTCCTTGCGTTGTTGAATTCGACGTAGAGACCGTTCGCGACGGCTTTCTTCTCGACCAAGATCCAACAGAGTTTCCTCAATGTAAGCCAAGTGTGCATGCGACGCTTGTCTGGCTTTTTCTGGTTCACCAGCGGTAATCGCATCCACTATCTCAGCTCGGTGTCGGCTGACGTTTTCCACCGTCTCTTGACGGCGATAAAGTAGCTCAAAATTTTGCAAAATATTCTGTTCCAGTAACGGCGCGAGACTGCGCATGATGTGAAGTAACACCACATTATGCGCCGCTTCCGTTACGGCAACGAGATACTGCATCACAGCCGAGGCTTCTGCCTCTAAGTCCCCATTTTGTTGTGCTTGACGAATGGCGTCATGACAGTCTTCAATGCGAGAAAAATCCTCTTCTGTTCCCCGTAATGCGGCAAAATAAGAAGAAATCCCCTCTAAAGCATGCCGTGACTCCAATAAATCAAGCTGGGTTTCTGGATGGTCCGCCAATAACTCTAGCAATGGCTCAGAGAAGCGTTGCCAAAGGCGTTCACTGACAAAGGTGCCGCCACCTTGCTTGCGCGTCAGTAGCTTTTTAACTTCAAGCCGTTGAATCGCTTCGCGCACTGACGGGCGAGACACATCAAATTGCGTCGCTAACTCTCGTTCAGGCGGTAACTTCTGGCCTGGAGACAAGGTCCCTTCCAGAATTAAGCCCTCGAGCTCTTTTTCAATTACATCCGAGAGTTTAGGTTGACGAATTCGCTGATATGCCATTGTATTTATTGACCATCTGCCCCCAAGCTTGGCGCTTAGCTGCAGAAACTGACTGATTGTAAATTGGTAAGACCAATTACTTTATTGATCCCTAAAGTTACCAGACAGCGGGTATTCTGTCCACCTGAACTTTGATTGACATCATGGAAACCTGTGTATTTTTAGCCTGACAGCCATGAATATCCCGCCCCTTTAAATTGGTCAGACCATTCAATTCAGTCAATGCAATAGGCATCTAAATCAGTGCGTGTAACTTTTTCCAGTCAAACGCTACCCCAGGATCCGTTTTACGGCCTGGGGCAATATGTTGGTGTCCTGTGATTCGATCACGAGTAATGGCTGGGTAGGACTGCATCAGCGTCTGCGTGATCGCCGCTAACGATTGGTACTGCTGATCGGTGTATGGATGTGTGTCTGTGCCCTCTAGCTCAATACCGATAGAAAAATCGTTACATTGCTGCCGACCGTCAAAACACGAAGCGCCAGCATGCCATGCACGCGCACTGAATGGTACAAACTGGATCACACTTCCATCTCGTCGGATCAGTAGGTGGGCGGAGACGCGAAGCGATGCGATCTCGGCAAAGTAAGGATGTGCCGAGGGGTCGAGATCCCCCTGAAAAAACTGCTCAATATAGGGACCGTCGAACTGACCGGGCGGCAGACTGATGTTGTGGATCACCAGCAAGGAGATATCCTTGCTATCTGGGCGTTGGTTATGATGAGGAGACAGACAAGCGCGCGCGCCTACCAACCAATGATTGTCAATCTGTGAAAAAGACATATCCGACCCACTTGAGCAAAATCGCTACTTTATCTGGTCAGTCGGAAGATTGGAATACAAGCAACAACGCGCTTCAGGGTGATTTTTGGCGTAATACATGGCGGCATCGGCTTGATTCATCATTTGCTGTAGCTCGAGCCCATCCGTGGGGAAGCAACTTACGCCGATGCTAATGGTCAGTGACAAGAAGGTATCGGCAACCTGTATTGGCGCGTGCATTTCGTCTTGGATACGGGTGATCACTTCATTCAACGCCGATTTATTCGCTAATAAGTCCAGCCAGACAATGAACTCATCTCCCCCCAAGCGGCCAACCAAATCAGAGCGACGCACGCATTGTTTCAAGCGATGACCAACCACTTTGAGAAGCTCATCACCGACCCCATGTCCGTAGGTGTCATTGACTTGCTTAAAATCATTTAAATCAATGAATAATAACGCCGCATTGGTTTGGGCGCGATTGGCCCGCATCACCGCCACCTCCACATGTGATTCAAACGCACGTCGGTTAAAGAGGCCCGTCAACTCATCGCGTTCAGCCAGGAATTTGAGTTGATGCTGCTGCTCACGAAGCTGTTGCGTTTGCCGTGCGACTTCTTCGCTCAACTGCTTTTTGTCCACCATGGTGTGGCTCAGTGCTCGCTTCATCTCATCAACATGATCAGCTAGCTCAGTCAGTTCATCCTTGTCAGTTAAGGTTAACTCCGTGGTCAGATCACCTTGCTTTATTTGCGTAATTGTCGAATGCAATACCTTTAGGCGACGTGTTAGTCGCCGCCGTAAGCGGGTCACGAAGATGGTCACCAACAAGGCTAAAACCACCAGCACGCCGCCATGCACAACCAACAGTTTTTTCTGTTGTTGTCCCGATTGATACATCACCTGCTGCCGTACCGAAAAGGCCGTTTCGCTCATCGCCTGTAGCAACACATTGAAACGTGAGAACAGCATCAAACGCCCTTCATCCACGGAAGGGGCAACGCTTAACTGCCCGGCTGTTACTGACAGTAGGCGGTCAATACTATTTGCCGCGAGCCGGATTGACTGCGCGGACTGCGGCGGTAACGCAAGTTCATCGCTGTCTAACTGCGCACGCAATGCATGGGTCGACTGATTCACATCTTGGCGCGTTTGCGCACTGGGATATTGACGATACAACCATAGACGGCCACGCAGGCTATCAATCTGTGAGTGTACCGCCATGATGCTGTCTAACCGTGACTGAATTTGATTTTGTTTATAAAAAAGTTCAACCGTAATTAACAGCGTGATAAAGGTGAGCGCCGTACAGGCATACACAACTATACTGAGCTGCTGACCGATCTTCATTCTAATAAACTCACTTTTTGCGTGGCCTCAACCAAGGGGCCTGGGTTGAGTATATGGCGGAATGACGGCGTGCTCCCTTCCACTAAACCCGCTTCTTGCGCCCATCGCGCTTGGTTTTTTAACCGCAGTAGTAACGAATCATTCAATGAAAGGCGGAATAAGTAATCTTGCCATAGCCAGCTGAGTTTATCGTCTGACATGTCAAGATACGCGGAGACCTGTACTTTAGCCCGCTCTGGATGTTGATGAATAAAGTTCACCGCGTCATCTAGCGCACTGACAACCCGTTGCATGTCCTGGTGCTGCTTGTTGACTAACAAGCGATCACTGACTAACAGAAAAGAGAGGCTGTGCAGACCTTTACTATCAAGCGAATGCACCGGCTGGTTGGACTGCTTGAGGAGCTGATAGCCGTAGGGCTCCCATATGGCTATCACATCCACCTTCTCGTCGAGAAGCGCTTTGGGCAGTGCTTCGGGAGGATAGCCAACTTTTTCCACCCGCTCTCTCGGAATGTCGTGCAATTGCAGCAAGGAGTCAAAGAAATACTCACTGGCACTCGACGCAACAATGCCCACGCGTGCATTGTCGAGCGCGTGCGCCAACGAGCCGCTAATCTCACGGTCAATAGACCAGAGTTTGACGTCGTTATCTGACTCGACAAAGCTGGTTAGCACATTAAAATCATCGCGCTCAAAACTATTAAACATCACCACCGTCTCTGAGGTAGTCGCTAAGTCCACCTCTCCTGACATTAAGGTTTGAAAACTCTTTACCCCGCCATGGACAGGCTTAAGCGTCATCGCAATACCATGCTTTTTAAATAGTCCCTGCTCTTTGGCCACAATAATCGGGGCAGACAGGGGGGTGAGCGAAACCGCAATAGCCAGTGATGATAATGGTTCGGACACTGGCGGCCTGAGTTGCTGCCACGTACGGAACCCAATAAACGCAATCGCTATCATGGCCACCAGGGCTAACCCTCGCTTCATCGCATCCCCTCTTTGACTGTTCCTGCCCAAAGTGTAGACAATTTAAAAGACAGACTATGATCAAAAAGGTAGACGAACGCAGGGAAACGAGAGAGAAAAGCTGCATTTCGTTATCACCAGCGTTATCATTCGACCACTTTTTTGCTGACCGCGGTAAGCCATGATGACATCGACCCCTTTTCATGCTGTCCATGACAGCGAGCGCCGCCTGGCCTATCTCACCTCTCACCTCCGCGCCGACGTGACCCGCGCGGTGACCGACGCACTGCGAGAAGATCTGGATGGCGACATCGACGCCAGCAAAGACATCACCGCTAGCCTGATCCCGGCCGACTCGGTATCCACCGCGACACTGATCACCCGAGAAGATGGCGTTTTCTGTGGCCGTGCCTATGCGGATGAAGTTTTTCATCAGCTCGGTGGCGACGTCACCTTGACGTGGCATGTTGCCGATGGCGACGCCATCACCGCCAATCAATCGCTGTGTACCTTACAAGGCCCCTCGCGTGTTTTGTTGACCGGTGAACGCAATGCGATGAACTTTATCCAGACCTTGTCAGGCTGCGCCAGTAAAACGGCAACCTATGTGGCAGCGCTCAACGGCACCCACACCAAATTGCTCGACACGCGTAAGACCATTCCGGGACTGCGCAGTGCCCTCAAATACGCCGTTGCCTGCGGAGGAGGACACAATCACCGTATTGGTGTGTTCGATGCGTATCTCATTAAAGAAAACCACATTCTTGCCTGCGGCGGGATTGCCAATGCGGTGCAAGAGGCTCGTCGTCTGAATCCAGATAAACCGGTGGAAGTAGAGACAGAAAATCTGGATGAGCTAAAACAAGCCATTGAGGCCGGCGCCGACATTGTGATGCTGGATAACTTTAGCGTGCCGATGATGCGCGAAGCGGTTGCGCTCAATCAAGGCCGTGTGGCGCTAGAAGTCTCGGGGAACGTCACGCTCGAGACATTGGCAGAATACGCCGCCACCGGAGTGGATTATATTTCCGTGGGCGCGCTTACCAAGCACGTGACTGCGCTCGATTTATCCATGCGTTTTCAATAACACGTACGCTCACTCAGCGTCGACCAGGCCGCCCACGATGGGCGGCCTTTTTATCACTCTTTCGTGACAAAAATTTGTGGTGAGTCGAACACTAGATTAGAAAAAAATACTGTTACATCCAGCTTTTATCCTTCAGTCTCAAACTCATCTCTGCCCTCTTTTTTGCGCCACGCTCACAAGCGTAAAGTCGCTGCACTCGCGGCCACCACGTTGGCGGCCGACCATCATTGAGAGGAGAGATATAGGATGCAAAAGCAACAAGGGTTTAGTTTGATTGAGTTACTCGTGGTATTAGGCATTATTGGTGCCCTAACTGCCATCGCTATTCCGCAATACCAAAAATATCAAGATAAAGCCAAAGTCACTGCCGCGATTGCCACGCTGACCAATATGCGTGCCCCAGTAGAAGCTCATATATTAGAAAAAGGATCATTTCCTGAGGATTTGGATAAATTAGGGATCCCAGAAGACGTAAAGAAAGAAGAAAAAGGACTGGTCATTACGGTGACAGAACTCCCCGACACATTCACGGATAAGAAAGTCACCTTGACTCGCACTGATGCTGGTACATGGAACTGTAAACAACCTCTTAAAGAAGAGGTTAGCAACTGCGAGGGTACCAGTGACAATGGCAATGGCAATGGCAATGGCAATGGCAATGGCAATGGCTAAGTCTAACTAATCAATCCGCAACCTAGCACACACTTGTGCTAGGTTTTATATGCATTGAAAAGCGTAATTTATGATCCCAACCGCTCAGTTGTATCAAGCCGGTTTATTGACCGATGCCCAGCGCCATGCGTTGGGCATTGGCGATGGCACACCGCTTAGCGTCTCCCGTTTACTCGATTCCGGGGTTGACCCCACCGCGCTCGCCCACACTCTCGCGAGTCAGCATCACCTGCCTTTTTCGGAAAGCCATCAGTACCCCTTTAAAGACACCTGTTATGCCCTAGATAGGCGCGATTTGATTCAGCGTCATCAGGTGTTGCCGCTGGCCCAGCAAGGCCAAGAGCTACTGCTCGGCGTCAGTGACCCAGATAACACAGAGGCGGTCGCCGACTTTCGCTTTTCTACTGGGCTCAATGTCCGTTTAGTGGTGCTCAGTCAGCCGGATTTGGATGCCGCGCTGCGTCACTTATACGGCGCAGATATCGATGGCACCGGCGATGGCATCACCATCAGTGATCAAGACTTAGCCGCCCTGACCGTCACCGATAGCCCACAAGAAGACAGCGCTGAGCTACAAAGTGATCAGGCGCCGATCAGTCGTTACATTCAACAGATATTGGTGGATGCGGTGCGTAAAAACGCCTCCGACGTACACTTCGAGCCCTTTGAACATCACTACCAAATTCGCTTTCGCCAAGACGGTTTATTGCACACCTATGCCCACCCTCCTGCGGGGGTTTCGCGGCGGCTGTCGACTCGACTCAAAATCTTGGCCCAACTCAATATTGCCGAACGACGTTTACCACAAGACGGGCGCATTAAGCTGACCCTCACTGCCGATCACACCGTCGATATGCGCGTATCCACCTTACCGACCGTTTGGGGCGAGAAGGTGGTGGTTCGCTTGTTGAATAATGGCCAGCAGCAACTGACGCTACATGATTTAGGCTTAACCGAGTGGCAGCGCCAGCACTATCAAGACGCATTGGATAGGCCGCAAGGGATGGTTTTGTTTACCGGCCCAACGGGAAGCGGCAAAACCGTCTCTTTGTATAGTGGGCTCAGGTATCTCAATCAGCCGCAGCGTAATATTGCCACCGTCGAAGATCCGGTTGAGATCCAGCTAGAAGGCATCAATCAAGTCAATGTTAATCCTAGCATCGGTTTAGATTTCGCCACCGCACTCCGTGCCTTTTTGCGCCAAGATCCCGATGTGGTAATGGTGGGAGAAATACGCGATCTCGACACCGCTGAGATCGGGATCAAGGCCGCGCAAACCGGTCACCTGGTGTTATCAACGCTGCATACCAATTCGGCGGCCGAAAGCATCACCCGTTTATCCCATATGGGCATTGCGCCCTACAACCTTGCCAGCTCTCTAACTTTGGTGGTGGCTCAGCGTTTGGTACGCCGTTTATGCCCTGTTTGTAAACAGCCGCACCCATCTGATGACCCACGCATTCAGTATTTAGCCAACCTCTATCCAAGCTTAACCCCAAGCACGCTCTACCAAGCCAATCCCCACGGCTGTTACCAGTGCTATCAGGGTTATCAAGGACGGACTGGGGTGTACGAAGTGCTCCCCGTGACAGAAAAGATAACCAGCGCCATTTACCGAAATGCCAGCGCGGTGGAACTCACTCAACTGGCCACCGAAGAAGGTATGTGGCGATTGGCCGAGTCTGGGGTTGCCAAACTCAACCAAGGGATCACCAGCATCCAAGAGCTTACCCGCGTTATTCAGCTTGCCTAAGGAGTCTGCATGGCCAAATCCACCCTGTTTATCTTTCATTGGCGTCAAGCCGCCGCCCGTGGTGAAAAAAAAGGGCAGGTGTTCGCCTACACAGAGCGAGACGCACGCCAAGAGCTAGCGAACCAATCTATCGTCCCCAGCCGCCTCATACGCCGCCGGCTATCGAGCTTTCAGCAGCGTCGTCATAAAGCCAAGGCAGCGGATATCACCCAGTTTTCACGTGATCTCACCACCTTGCTTGAGTCTGGGATCCCTATCGTACAAGCCCTGAACCTCATGGCGCTCAATCAGGTCAAAGCCGAAATGCGCTTGCTGGTGCGTCATATTCGCCAGCAACTGGAGGCGGGCACCAATTTGAGTGAGGCGCTAGCGCACGCGAGCCCCTTGTTTGATCGCTTTTATTGCGATTTGGTCGCAACGGGTGAGCAAACCGGGCAACTGCCGGAGATTTTTGCTCGCTTAACCCTATACCGTGAAAAGCAGGCGTTACTTCGCAGTAAAGTCATCAAAGCCATGATTTATCCCAGCATCGTGGTCAGCGTGGCCTTGGGCGTTAGTGCCTACCTGCTGGTGTCCGTGATCCCGAAGTTTAAACGTATTTTTGATTCCTTCGGGGCCGATTTGCCTTGGCTGACCCAACAAGTGCTCGCCTTATCCGACATTGTGAGCCAGCACGCGTTGACCATCACGCTGATCGTGGCGGGTCTTGCCGCCGCGCACCAGTTGCTACAGCGTAAAAACACGACCTACCAATATCACTATCATCGCTGGCTACTCCGACTGCCCGTCATTGGTGAAGTGGTGAGCAAAGCCTGCATCGCCAAGTTTTCTCGCACCCTAGCCACCACGTTTAGTGCCGGTATTCCGTTACTCTCTGGCTTACAAGCCGCGACGAAATCCATGACCAACGCGTATTATGTCCACGCACTCAAGGCGGTGTATCAGCACACGGCCACTGGTATTCCGCTTTATCAAGCCTTGCGTGACAGTAACAGCTTCCCCGTGATGGTGACGCAAATGGTGATGATTGGCGAAGAGTCGGGGTCGCTCGATAATATGCTCAACCGCATCGCACAAATCTATGAAGCCGAAGTCGACAACACCGTAGACAACCTCGGTAAAATCATCGAGCCACTGTTAATTTTAGTACTCGGGCTATTGATTGGCGGCTTAGTGGTGGCCATGTACTTACCCATTTTCAATCTGATGTCTGTTCTTGGCTAGCCAAGATAGAGTCTGACACCGCAAGGCGCTATGATGCGCACAAGGTTAATGCCCAGAAGGTCCCATGTTGATATTCTCATCACCGTTATTCATTTTTTTTGCTGGCTTATTTGGTCTGATTATCGGTAGCTTTTTAAATGTGGTCATCGCACGCGTGCCCATTATGATGGAACGCCGTTGGCGTCAAGAATGCTTGGCGACGTTTCCCGATGCTAACATTGACGCGCCTGATGCGCAGCGCTTTGATTTGTGTTTTCCCGCCTCACACTGCCCAAAGTGCCAGCAGCCGATTGCGTGGTACGATAATATTCCTTTGCTCAGTTGGCTGATGTTAAAAGGCCGCTGCCGTCAGTGTGGCACGGCGATCAGTCCACGCTACCCACTGGTCGAGGTCACCAGTGCTATTGTCTGTGTGTTACCGGCATGGCTTATTTCCTCACCGGCATGGGCCATCGCGGTGATGGCGGCCAGTCTCACCTTGCTGGCGCTGACTCTCATTGATTGGGAAACCCTGTTGCTGCCCGACCAACTCACCTTACCCTTAATGTGGGCCGGAATCGGCCTCGCTCTCTGCGGCATCAGTCCTATCACCCTCAGTGAAAGTGTCATTGGTGCTATGGTCGGTTATGTCAGCCTTTGGAGCCTCTTTTGGGCCTTTAAACTTACCACTGGCAAAGAAGGCATGGGCTATGGTGATTTTAAACTGTTTGCGGCACTGGGCGCTTGGGTCGGTTGGCAAGCTTTGCCGCTACTGATTTTATTCGCCTCACTCAGTGGCGCTATCGTTGGGGGATTATTGCTTCGCCAACAACAAAAGAGCCTGCAGCACGCGTTTGCCTTTGGCCCCTTTATTGCCGTCGCAGGTTGGCTAAGTCTGCTTTGGGGCGATAGCCTGTTACACTGGTATCTTTCACACATTCTAGGAGTGCGCTAATGACCGTTGTGGTCGGGTTAACCGGAGGGATTGGCAGTGGTAAAACCACGGTTGCCAGTCGTTTTGCCGCCAAGGGCATTGATATCATTGATGCCGATGTGATCGCTCGTGAGGCGGTTGCGCCCGGTAGTGACGGTCTGGCCGAGATTGTCGCGCGTTTTGGCACACCAGCATTAAATCCAGATGGCAGCCTAGATCGTGCCTGGCTTCGTGAGCGGGTGTTTAGTCATCCAGACGACAAGCAATGGCTCGATAACCTGCTTCACCCCATGATCCGCCAACGCATGATCCAAGCCTGTGCGCAGGCCAGTTCAGCGTATTGTTTGCTTGTGGTGCCCTTGTTAGTAGAGAATAACCTGACGTCATTGGCGCAACGAGTGTTGGTCGTCGATGTGGACGAGCAAACACAAATCGCGCGCACGCTCGCCCGTGATCACGTGAGTGAACAACAAGTTCACGCGATTTTGGCCGCACAAGCCAGTCGCTCACAACGCCTCGCCGTCGCCGATGATGTGATCGATAATACGCAAACCGAAGCGGAACTTGATCGACAAGTTGATGCCTTACATCACACGTATTTAACCTTGGCAACCCAGGCAAACGCCGACCCATAGTCGGACAGGACAGCTAAACGCTTATGACCAGCCTCACTTTGTATGAACACCCACTCAATGAACAGGTGCGAATTTACTTGCGCCTGGAGTACCTGCTCTCTCAACTGGACGAAGTGAGCGGGCTTTCCGCACCCTGTCATCATATTCAATTTTTCCGCAGCCTGTTTGATCTGCTGGAGATTTTAGATCAAGTGCAAGTAAAAGCGGATCTCGCCAAGGATTTGGACAAACTCAAGAAAAAACTCAAAGCCTGGGCTGACGTGCCCCAGGTTGATCAGGCGCAGCTCAACCAGTTGCTCGATCAACTCGCCGCGCACCAGCGCGCGGTATTACAGGCCAAACGCTTCGGCCAAGCGTTAAAAGAAGACCGTTTTTTAACCAGTATTAAGCAGCGCTTTTCGATTCCAGGGGGGAGCTGTAGCTTTGATCTCCCCAATTTCCACTACTGGCTCCATCAACCACTGGCCGCACGGCAAAGTGCGATTCAGACCTGGATGGAAACCCTGGCACCATTACGTCACGCTTTGGCGTTCTGGCTGCAACTCACACGTGAAAGCGCACATGGCGGCACCGCGACGATTCAACAAGGTTTCTACCAACAAGAAGCGGATGGCGCCTGCTTAATTCGGCTTAAGATATCCCCTGATCTCGGGGTTTATCCGTTAGTATCTGGGCACAAAAACCGCTTCGCGATCCGCTTTATGCCATTTGACGACGATCACGAGGTCGCCGACAATATGTCTGTTCATATCAGTGTTTGTTAAGGAGATCCACGTGAGTGATGCCCCTACCGTTGTCAAATGTCCAACATGCCAACAGCCTGTGGTTTGGGGAGAGGTTAGCCCGCATCGTCCATTTTGCAGCAAACGCTGTCAGTTGATTGATTTGGGCGAATGGGCCAGTGAAGAAAAAGCCATCCCTGGTGCCCCTGACCTTTCGGATGATGACCTCTGGTCAGAAGGGCAGCACGAGTAAACGTCCTGCCCTATTCCCTGTTCTACGATGTTTTTCTCGCGCTCAGAATCGAGCGCGAATTTTTTCTAATACCGCATCGTTGGCGTCGGGAAACGGATAATGATCCAATTCGGCAATCGGTGCCCAAATGCCCTCTTGTCCTTCACAGCCTTGCGGCTCGCCCTCAAAGTCAGAGACCAAGAAAAAATCCAAACTTAATGCTTTGTCGGGAAAGTCAAAGTCTAACGATATAAAGGGGCTGACCGCTTTTGCCGCAATCCCAACTTCTTCGTTTAATTCTCGCAGCAATGCGCGTTGCGGGGTTTCGCTCCCTTCAATTTTTCCGCCCGGAAATTCCCACTTTCCCCCTTGATGGGCGTGAGCATGACGGCGAGTGATAAAGACTTTGTCTTGTGTCGGATTAACAATAATGCCAGCGGCAATACTTACCCGTTTCATAGTCTCTCCTGATAATAAAAAAAGGCCGATAAACGGCCTTTTTGATAACGCATGGTCAGGGCTTAGATTCTACCGTGACATTGCTTAAATTTCTTCCCTGATCCACAAGGACAAGGCTCATTACGGCCGACTTTACGTCCATCGCGCACCACGGTCTCGTTGCCGCTAACACTCTGTTCGGCGCTGTCGCTATCGTCAAACTGATTATCAGCTTGCGCATGGTTAACTTGCTGCTTTTGCGCGGCCTGCTCAGCACGGGCTTTGCGCTCAGCTTCCATACGCTCAACGTCATCCGGCTGTTGCACGCGGACACGGCTGAGTGTTGTCACCACATCGGTTTTCAGCGCTTCTAGCATGCCCTCAAACAGCTCAAACGATTCGCGCTTGTACTCTTGTTTTGGGTTCTTTTGTGCGTAGCCACGTAAGTGAATACCTTGACGGAGATGATCCATCGCCGCGAGGTGCTCTTTCCAAAGCGTATCCAAGGTTTGCAGCATCACCGCTTTTTCAAAGTTACGCAGGGTTTCTGCCCCTACCGCCTCTTCTTTGCCTTTATAAACCTCGATCAAGGCCGTCAGAATGCGCTCGCGCAGTAACTCTTCATACAGCTTGTCGTCCTCATCCAGCCATTGCTGAATCGGTAATTCGAGATCAAAGTCCGCTTTAAGCCGTTTTTCCAGCCCTGGCACATCCCACATTTCTTCCAGCGACTGAGGCGGAATGTATTGGTTAACAATGTTATTAACCACATCCTCGCGGTTGTGCTCGATCATTTCGCTGATATCTTCAGAAACTAGGAGCGCATCACGTAGCTCGTACACCACTTTACGCTGATCGTTGGCAACATCATCAAATTCAAGCAGTTGCTTACGAATGTCAAAGTTACGCCCTTCCACTTTACGCTGCGCGTTTTCAATGGCTTTGTTGACCCAAGGGTGCTCAATGGCTTCGCCTTCCGCCATCCCTAATCGTTTCATCATGTTAGAGACTTTTTCTGAGGCGAAGATCCGCATCAAAGAATCTTCCATCGACAAATAAAAGCGGGTTGAACCTGGATCACCTTGACGACCGGCACGACCCCGTAGCTGGTTATCAATACGACGGGATTCATGACGCTCAGTACCAATGATATGCAGACCACCCGCTTCAACGACCTGGTCATGAAGCTGCTGCCATTTTTCTTTTGCCGCTTCTACTTGCGCTTCCGTCGGGTCTTCGACATCACCCAGCACTTGTTTCCAGCTGCCACCCAGCACAATGTCAGTACCGCGACCGGCCATATTGGTGGCGATTGTCACCGTGCCTGGGTAACCGGCTTGCTCAACAATATCCGCTTCATGGGCGTGGAATTTAGCGTTAAGCACCTGGTGCTTGATGCCGTCTTTTTGCAGTGCATTGGACAGTAATTCAGATTTTTCAATCGATACCGTTCCGACCAATACCGGTTGGCCGGCTTCGGCGCGCGTTTTGATGTCTTCAGCAATCGCGGCAAACTTTTCTTTTTCGGTCATGTAGACCTGATCGGCGTGATCTTTACGCACCATTGGCCGGTTAGTCGGGATAACCACGGTGTCTAGGCCATAGATAGACTGAAACTCAAACGCCTCGGTGTCCGCGGTCCCGGTCATGCCTGAGAGCTTGTCATACAAACGGAAGAAGTTTTGGAAGGTGATCGAGGCCAGCGTTTGGTTCTCGTTTTGAATTTTCACCCCTTCTTTGGCTTCCACCGCCTGGTGTAAACCTTCCGACCAACGACGTCCCGGCATGGTGCGTCCGGTGTGCTCGTCCACGATGATCACTTCATCGTCTTTGACAATATAGTCAACGTCGCGCTCAAACAAGACGTGGGCGCGTAATGCGGCATTAATATGATGGATCAGGCTGATATTCGCCGGTGAGTACAAGGTATCGCCGTCTTCCATCAAGCCGTTTTTCTTGAGCAAGTCTTCAACGAATTCTTGACCATTTTCGGTCATGTACACTTGCTTGGCTTTTTCATCAACCGTGAAGTGGCCATCACCTTGATAGTCTTCGGTATCTTCTTGCTCTTGCTGTTTCAGGCTTGGGATCAAGGCATTAATACGCTGATACATCTCAGAGCTGTCTTCCGCTGGCCCAGAAATAATCAGTGGCGTACGTGCCTCATCAATGAGGATCGAGTCAACCTCATCGACAATCGAGAAATAGCGATCGCGTTGCACACGGTCTTCTGCGCGAAACGCCATGTTGTCACGCAAATAGTCAAAGCCGAACTCATTGTTGGTACCGTAAAGTACATCACACGCATAAGCGGCTTTTTTCGCCTCCGGCGGCATGTTGGGGACATTGACGCCCACCGTCATTCCTAAAAACTCAAACAACGGACGGTTGGTTTCGGCATCACGTTCCGCCAAATAATCATTCACCGTCACGATGTGAACCGCCTTTCCAGTCAAGGCGTTCAAATAAGAAGGTAGCGTCGCGGTCAGGGTTTTACCTTCACCGGTGCGCATTTCCGCAATCTGACCATTGTGGAGCACGATACCACCGACCATTTGCACGTCAAAGTGGCGTAGGCCAAATACACGCTTAGAGGCTTCTCGTACAGTGGCAAAGGCTTCAGGAAGGAGATCATCAAGCTCGGCACCTTGATCAAGGCGCTCGCGGAATTCAACGGTTTTCGCTTTTAACGCATCATCATTCAATGCTTCAAATTGGGGTTCGAGTTTGTTGATTTCATCAACAACTTTTCTCAGCCGACGCAAGGTGCGGTCATTACGGCTTCCGATAACTTTAGTCAGGACTTTCGATAACATGGCGTTGCCGGTACTCTTTTTAATGGTTTTCCCACATGGGCGGCCGCTACACTGCCTCTATGCTGGCATGTTTCAGTTCAAACGCGGGTTGGCTTAAGCTCATCGATTCAACACAAGATGCCAAAACGCATCTACCTTAAGTGGAGCCAAATCGGACAGAATTCAAGGGCGATGACGCCACTTCACAACGATTTCCACGTGACTGAATGTAAATGTGGTAGATGGCACGGAAAAAATACGCCACCATCGCCTTACCCATGCGACACTTACCTGTGAATGGTTTTTTCACTCTCTGGTGATCACCTCAGGACATACCGGTATATCAACGCGGTAGGCTACATGCCGAGGTGGAGCATCTATGATAAGGTAAATTACTTTCACATCCTATGACAAATCCAATACTCAAGGGATCAATTAGCGAAAATTAGACGCTGTGCGCCCGTTCAGGCGCCGAATTGATGACAAAAAAGGCAGTTATTGCGCGATGAGAGACCACCGTCCCCGCTCTACCCTCCATCTGTTGGAGAGCGACCCCAATAATATTGCTCAGCGAGCGGTTGAGCTTGCCAAGCTAAACAAGCTGATCTTAGCCTTGTTACCCGGTGAGACATCAAAAGCCTGTCGCGTCGCCAATTATCGTGATGGCGTATTGGTGGTAGAAGCAGGTAGCGCCGCCTGGGCGATGCGACTGAACTACGAGCGACAGCATTTATTGTCGGTATTGCGTAACAAAGGCTTGGCCAGCCTTACCACCATTGAAGTGAAAATTAATCCGGCACTCGCCGCCGCCGACCGAGAAGACAAAGAGGCAGCGCCGCCCCGCCACCTTAGCCAAGCCTCGGGTGAGTTACTGCGTGCGCTGGGTGAAGGCGCTTCGCCTAAGCTAAAAGCACGGTTCGAGGCGTTGGCTAAACTCGCCGAGGATCAAAAAAAGCCAGAGTGAGCTCTGGCTTTCTATCTATCAATATCTTGGTATTAGCGGTTTATTCTGCCTCAGTGTGGTGCATTGCGCTGTTACCGTGCAAACGTCTACCGTATCAGACAGGGCTTAGGCCAAGACCATCCCCGGTTCGGCAAATGCCACTGGAGAAGTCTCTGTTTCTTCAAACGTGACCCACTCCCACGCTTCTTGATCAGCCAAGACCGCGCGCAACAGTTTGTTGTTCAGTGCATGGCCCGATTTGTACGCGCGCATCTCACCGAGGATACTGTGGCCACACATGTAAAGGTCACCGATAGCGTCCAACACCTTATGCTTGACCAGTTCGTTGTCAAAGCGCAGGCCTTCTTCATTCAAGATACGATAATCGTCCAGCACGATGGCACAGTCAAAGCTACCGCCCAGACACAAATTTTGTGACTGCAGGTACTCGATGTCACGCATAAAACCGAAAGTACGAGCACGGCTCAAGTCTTTAATAAAAGACTGACTTGAAAAATCTAGCACCAGGTTTTGTTGCTCAGATTCAATCGCAGGGTGGTCGAATTCGATAGCAAAATCAAGGCGGAAGCCGTTGTATGGCAGCAACTCCGCCCATTTGTCATCGTCTTCAATGCGAACAGGCTTTTTAATGCGAATGAACCGTTTTGGCGTGTTTTGGACGTCGATACCCGCAGACTGCAGCAAAAAGATGAACGGGCTTGAACTGCCATCCATAATTGGAATTTCTGGCGCGTCCACTTCAATAATAATGTTATCGATCCCCATGCCTGCAATCGCTGCACTGAGATGCTCAACGGTTGAGATGCGAACACCCGCGTCATTGACTAAGGCGGTGCACAACATGGTGTCGCGCACATCCTCAGGGTTAGCCGGAAAATCCACCGGTGGCTCCATGTCTGTGCGACGGTAAATCACACCGGTATTGGCAGGAGCCGGACGCAGAGTAAGCGTAACCTTACGCCCGGAGTGGAGACCCACACCAGTCGTTTGGACCATACTTTTCAATGTTCGCTGTCTAATCATCGGCTTATCTCAACTTTTTCTCAAAAAAGTGTGCTCTGCGTCACTCATTACCCTGTCACCTTAGACAAGGGGAGCGTGATGGTAGCACATCACTGGCTACAAACCAAGCAATTGCGATTAGTCAGCTTGTTTACGCAAAAACGCAGGAATATCGAGATAATCATGCTCGGTCTGCGATTTTGGTGCTGCATTCGATGACGATGCAGCAGGCTGCTCTTTCGCCGCAGGGTTTGCACTTGCCGCCTGAGGTTTCTCTTGCAAAGGCTGTGCCTTTTTCGGCTCTGCCTGTGCTTGCCCAGACTGTGAGTTGGTCACCAAGGTGATATCTGGCTTACGCTCATTACCAATTCCGGTGGCCACCACAGTCACACGCAGCTCGTCGCTCATTTCTGGGTCCATCGATGTCCCGATCACCACAGTCGCATTGTCTGATGCAAACGCTTTGACGGTGTTACCCACGGTCTCAAACTCATCAAGACGCATATCAAAGCCTGCGGTAATATTCACCAGCACACCACGCGCACCAGCTAAGTCGATGTCCTCAAGAAGCGGGCTAGAAATGGCCATTTCTGCTGCCTCTTCCGCGCGATCTTCGCCGGTTGCCACGCCGCTGCCCATCATCGCGTGTCCCATCTCTGACATCACAGTGCGGACATCCGCAAAGTCGACGTTGATGTGACCTGGGCGTGTGATTAACTCGGCGATCCCTTGCACGGCGTTGCGTAGCACGTCGTTTGCTTTGGCAAAGGCATCGAGCAATGTAATCCCACGACCTAGCACTTTAAGCAGTTTTTCGTTCGGGATCGTAATCAGCGAGTCAACATGTTTTGACAGCTCTTCGATACCTTGCTCTGCAAACGCGAGTCGCTTTTTACCCTCAAAGCTGAATGGTTTAGTGACCACAGCAACGGTCAGGATTCCCATTTCTTTCGCGATTTCCGCGATAATGGGGGCTCCGCCGGTTCCTGTACCACCGCCCATTCCGGCTGCGATAAATACCATATCGGCACCTTCGAGCTCAGCTTTAATCGCATCGCGATCTTCAAGGGCAGAATCTCGACCTACTTGTGGGTTAGCCCCCGCGCCTAGGCCTTTAGTGATATCACCACCAATTTGAATAACCGTGCCTACGCTGCTTTTACGCAGTGCTTGGGCATCCGTATTAATGCTAATGAAGTCAACCCCTTCGATTGACTCACGCACCATATGTTCAACGGCGTTACCACCGCCACCGCCAATGCCGACGACCTTAATCACCGCATCGTCAGACATTTCCATCATCGGTTCAAACATGAGTTCTCTCCGTCCTTCCTGTTCGCATCAGGGTTAAAATTCTTTCTTAAACCAGCTACTCAGCTTGTTTATCCAGCTAGCCACAGCCCGCTTTTGTTCTGGTTCACTCGTTTCTGTCAGCAAGCTTTCTTTACCGTAGTGTAAAAGCCCAACCGCGGTTGCATAACAAGGTGCTTGCACATAGTCGGTCAATCCGGTGACATTCACCGGTTGTCCCACTCTCACTTGGTTTTGGAAGACGCGTTCTGCGCATTCTACCAAGCCGTGCATTTGTGATGCGCCCCCGGTGAGCACAATTCCCGCTGCCATTTGATGTTTAACACCATCGCTACGCAGCTTTTCTTGGGTAGCGACCAGCTTTTGATTCACCAGTCCCAAAAGCTCTGAGCAACGCGGCTCAATCACCTCTGACAAGGTTTGTCGCTGCAATGTCCTTGATGGGCGTCCTCCCACACTTGGGACATTCACTTTGGCGTCCTTGTTCACCAGCTCACTCAATGCACAGCCATATTTCACTTTAATGTCTTCTGCATCAGCCAGTGGTGTGCCAAAGGCATAGGCAATATCACTGGTAATCACATTGCCCGCATAGGGGATCACCTCGGCATGGCGGAGGGCACCGCCTGTCCACACAGCCAGATCCATAGTGCCGCCGCCGATATCGACGACACAGACACCCAATTCTCGCTCATCCGGTGTGATCACGGCATGGCTTGCTGAAAGCCCGGAGAAAATCAGTTGATCAACGCTAAGACCACAACGTTCGACTGCTTTCTCAATATTTTTTGCGGTGTCATTGTGACATGTGATGAGGTGCACACTTGCTTCCATCCTCACCCCGGATAAACCGAGCGGGTTTTTGATCCCTTCTTGATAATCAATTTTGTATTCTTGTGGGATCACATGCAGCACGCGCTGCTCATCACTGATTTTGACCGACTTCGCAGTGTGAATCACATTGTCTATGTCGTCTTGGGTAACATCTTCATCCGATATTGTCCCCATCCCTCTCTCAGTTTGGCAGTGAATATGCTTCCCTGACAAAGAAAGATAGACAGAGCTGATTTGGCAATCTGCCATCATCTCGGCTTCATTCACCGCACGCTGAACAGATTTAACCACAGACTCTAAGTCGTTAACGCCACCTTTATCCATTCCGCGAGAGGGACTACTGCCCACCCCCAGCACATTGATGGTGCCATCTGGCAGCACTTCACTGACCAGGGTAGACACTTTGGACGTCCCTATATCGAGCCCAACTATCAGTGACTTGTCTGTCGTTTTATTCATTCAACCATCTCTTAATTTCGGCGATTCGCGTCGTCTGCCTCTGTTTTCCAGCCTACCGCTGCCCCGGTGTCATAACGTAAATCGACATACGCAATGGCTTTATTTTGTGCCTTTATCCGCGGATATAAATGGACCAGTCGCGCGA
This sequence comes from Salinivibrio sp. HTSP, assembly GCF_003390965.1. NCBI lineage: Bacteria > Pseudomonadati > Pseudomonadota > Gammaproteobacteria > Vibrionales > Vibrionaceae > Salinivibrio > Salinivibrio sp. HTSP. Next base: position 43,419 of record NZ_PXUD01000033.1, on the reverse strand, counting down.
GCCTTTCTTGTCGCGCCTTTCGCCCTAACTCAATCCGTACGCCATCTCGTGTCACGATACGCCATGAGCGCCGCTTGTTGAGTGATAACGCCTGAATCGATAAGCCAATTCGCTGTAATTGACGTTCGAGCTCTCGACTCGTGTGCAATACTTCTTCCGACGTGCCGGTATTACCGTGTAGCGACACCAGCTTTTTATCAGCGACGTCTTGCGGGGCACCATTGAACACTGCCCCGTCTGGCGTTAACAATTTTTGCCCATTCCAAATCGCGCTCGCCCGGTATTCGGTGATATGTACCTTTAAGGTATCGGGCCACTGTTTTCTTACCGCGACCTGTTTCACCCACGGGAGCGCCTCAATGTTCGCTTGGATGCGATTCACATCCTGCAGCATAAAGCTTTTTAGCTCGCCGCCTGATAACACCGCTTTGCGCACTTGTGCCGCGGTCACATGTGTCTGGTCACCTTCCATCACCAGCTGCGATAAGGGGAGCTGCTGCTCATCACTCATCCAATCAATCACACGTATCGCCCCCAGCAACATCAGAGTGATCACCCCAACCAGGAATGCGAGTGATGCGCCTGTTTGCCGATCCAGTTTTATCACTGTTTGTACGCGTGTCAGGGCATTGACCATGCTCATACCTATCTTATCGCCTTGTGTCGATATGACTTGACACTCACTGCGAAAAAACCGACTGATTATAGCGATCCCGCGTGACGCTCTCCAACCTAGACGTCCACTTTCATCACTAAGTTGAGATCGATTGCGCGCCATTTTCCCACAAAGACGATAAAAACCGATGTTTATTCTGGTAACCACCGATATTGACCGCTCTTTTTATCTCGTCAGCGACGTTTTATTGCGCCATTTTAGCCTTGTCTAGCTGCTTTGCCGCTAAATTTTTTGCTATTTTACCAATATCACCCGCGCCTTGTGTTAAAACCAAGTCATTAGGTTGCAGCACGTTAGCCAATGCCGAAGGTAAGGCCTCTGCATTAGGCACAAAAATAGGATCTAGCTTACCGCGCGCGCGAATGCTCCGACACAAACTTCTACCATCAGCCCCTGCAATCGGCGTTTCCCCCGCTGAGTACACATCCAACATCAGCAACACATCCACTTTTTCCAACACATTGGCAAAGTCATCATAAAGATCGCGCGTGCGGCTGTAACGGTGTGGCTGAAAAATCATCACTAAACGGTGATCTTGCCAGCCTGCGCGTGCCGCTTTAATGGTGACGTCCACTTCACTGGGGTGATGTCCATAATCGTCCACCAGCAGGGCGGTCCCCTCATCCACGGCAAACTCACCGAGTTGATCAAAACGCCGCCCTGTGCCAGCAAAATTGGCCAAGGCACGTAAGATTGCGTCATCATCGACACCATCTTCCGTGGCAACCGCAATCGCCGCTGCCGCGTTGAGCGCATTGTGTTGGCCGGGTGTATTCAAACGAATGGTTAGCGTTTCCCGATGAGGGCGTGTCACTTTAAATACACCACACTGCCCATGCTGTTGGTAATCATGTAAACATATATCGGCATCGTGCGAGAACCCGTAGGTGATCACTTGGCGTCCAATCGACGGGATCAGCTCACGAACGATCGGGTCATCGATACACACCACCGCCACCCCGTAGAACGGCAGATTATGGAGAAAGTCGATAAACGTCTGTTGCAACTTTGCGAAGCTACCACCATAGGTATCCATATGGTCTGCTTCTATGTTGGTGACAATCGCCACCATTGGCTGCAGGTGTAAAAAAGAGGCATCACTTTCATCCGCTTCGGCAATCAGATAACGACTGCTGCCTAACCGCGCATTGGTGCCTGCACTTTTTACCAATCCCCCATTGACGAAGGTGGGATCTAACCCTGCCTCAGAGAAAATTTGTGTGACCATCGCGGTCGTCGTGGTTTTGCCGTGGGTACCGGCAACGGCAATGCCGTGCCGATAGCGCATTAATTCGGCAAGCATTTCTGCCCGACGCACCACAGGAATGCGCGCCGCTTTTGCCGCTTCCACTTCCGGGTTATCGAGTTTAATGGCTGTCGACACCACCACAACACTGGCTTGTTCGACATGGCTCGCTTGATGCCCGATAAAAATCTGCGCCCCCATGGATGCCAATCGCTCTGTGACGATATTCTGTGCAAGATCCGAGCCGGTTATTTGGTAACCTTCATTAATCAGCACTTCAGCAATACCACACATGCCTGCACCGCCGATCCCCACAAAGTGGATCCGCTTAACCCGGCGCATTTCCGGGATCATGGTGCGAATTTTTTCCAGCTGCTGATTATCCAATTTACCCATTCTCTATTCTCTATTTGTTGGCGTGCGTGACGATAACGTCCGCGACACGGGCATCTGCATCAATGATGGCCGCCTCTCTAGCCGCCCTTGCCATCGCTAACAAGCGTGGGCGGTCAAGCTGGTTGATTGTCTCAGCCAATGTGCTCGCTGTCAGTGATGGCTGTTCAATCATTAAAGCCGCACCGCGGGCGACTAAGTAATCACCGTTGAGTGCTTGTTGCCTATCGGCATGCATAAAGGGGACGAAAATCGCCCCAACGCCAGCCGCCGCCAGCTCAGACACCGTCAATGCTCCGCTGCGGCAAATCACCACATCCGCCCAAGCATAAGCCTCGGCGACATCATCAATAAACTCACTGACTTCGACGTCACTGACACCGGCTTGTTGGTACGCATCGCGTGTCTGCTCAGCGTTGTGCTTGCCTGCTTGGTGGCGAACCGTGACCGCTTGCTCGGTGAGCGCAATCGCCTCGGGGACCGTTTGATTAAGGATCCGCGCGCCCTGACTGCCTCCCATGACTAAAACGCGCAAGGCGCCTTCGCGCTCACTAAACCGTTGCTCGGGGGCAGCGATATCACACACATCTCGACGTACAGGGTTACCGACCACTGTCTTGCCATCGAATGCGCCTGGAAACGCTTGTAACACTTGTTTGGCGACTTTCGCCAGCCAGCGATTGGTTAAGCCTGCCACCGCATTTTGTTCATGCAAGATCACGGGCACGCCACTTAACCACGCGGCCATACCACCTGGGCCACTGACATAGCCCCCCATGCCTAATACAGCGTCGGGTTTAAAGCGCTTGATCACTTGCCGCGCTTGCCAAATCGCACTGACAATCATCCAAGGGGCTCGTAGCTTGCGCATCAGCCCCGATCCAATCAAGCCTTTAACGCGAATAAATGCGATCTCGATACCATATTTAGGCACCAAATCGGCCTCCATGCGATCCGCCGTCCCTAACCAGCAGATCTCCCAGCCTTGATTTTCTAAATACTTAGCGACCGCGAGCCCTGGAAAAACATGGCCACCAGTGCCCCCTGCCATCACTAATAATCGTTTTTTACTCATTATTCTGTTCTTTACCTTGATAAGGGTTTCTTTGGTGCGCTTGCGACGTGGCTAAGCGGTACTCGTGATCAATGCGCAATAGCAGTGCCACTGCCACCGCCATGATGACCAGACTGGAGCCCCCATAACTGATCAATGGCAAAGTCAAGCCTTTGGTCGGGAGCATACCAGCGGCAGCGCCTACGTTGACCATGGTTTGGAACGCAAACCAGATCCCAATCCCGAAGGCAAGAAAACCGCCAAAGAGTTGGTTTTGCTCAAGGCAACGCTTACCAATAAATAAGGCTTTAAACACCAAGTAGAAAATCAAACACAAAATGACGCTGACGCCCACCAAGCCAAGCTCTTCAGCAATCACCGCAAACACGAAATCGGTATGCGCTTCTGGCAAATATTCCAGTTTTTGAATGGAATTACCGAGCCCTTGTCCAAACCAATCCCCGCGACCAAATGCCATCAAAGACTGGGTTAGCTGATAGCCACTGCCAAACGGGTCTTGCCAAGGGTCTAAAAAGGCAGTGACACGGCGAACTCGGTAAGGCTCAGCGACAATCAAGCCCCCGACCAAGGTCAATCCAGTGATCAGCAGTGCAATAAACTGCCACAGCTTGGCCCCTGCGATAAATAACATCCCCACGGTGGTGACAAACATCACCACCACCGAGCCTAAATCAGGTTGCGCCAACAATAAGCTTGCGAAGAACAACAGCACCGCCAAGGGCTTCGCAAAGCCACGAAAATGTTCACGCACCTCACCATGGCGGCGCACCAGATACCCGGCTAAAAAGACAAATAGGGATAACTTGGCGATCTCCGCCGGCTGAATATTGATCCCAGCCACAGAGATCCAGCGCGCGGCACCATTGACAGACCGACCCACAGCAAGCACCGCCAGTAACAATAGCGACGAGAGCAATAACATGTAGCCGCTATAGCGCTGCCACCAATGCACGGGAATGTACATCACTACCACGGCGGCGACGATGGCGACCGCCAGATAAAAGGCATGACGTTTGGCAAACAAAAAAGGCGCATCCGCCAGCCTAAGCCCCACTGGCAAGGAGGCCGAGGTCACCATGACTAACCCAATAACCATTAACAGCAGCGAGGTCCAGACCAATTGGCGGTCATACAACACGCCCGGAGACGGCGTCCGAAGCCACTGCCAGCAGTATTGAGGAAGTCGGCTTACAGTCATGTCTGCCTCGCGATCATCGATTCTACCTCGGCGATAAAAGCATCCCCACGGGCAGCAAAATTAGCAAATTGATCCAGACTCGAGCAGGCGGGCGATAACAACACCATATCTCCGGCACAGGCGTGATGAGCCGCTGCATCGACCGCTTGATGCAACGTTTCCACACACTGCGCCGTGTCATCGAGCGCCGCCAACTGCGTTTGATCTTTGCCAAAGCAGTAAAGCGATACCGAGAGTTTCGCCAACGCCGGTTGCAACAGACTAAAGTCGGCGCCTTTACCATCGCCCCCGACCAACAGGTGTAACCGCCCTTCAATATCTAGGCCATCGAGTGCCGCTAGGGTGCTAGCTACATTGGTAGCCTTTGAATCATTGACCCACAGCACGCCCTGATGCTTGGCGACTTTTTGACAACGGTGCGGGAGGCCAGCGTACGTACTAAGTGCTGCTTTTTGCCCTTGCTGAGTAATGCCGACACTGTCAGCCAGCGCCATGGCCGCCAGCCCATTCGCCACGTTGTGACGGCCCACCAGTCCCAGTGAAGAGACGGGAAGCAGTGGCTGGCCGTGTGCCGCTAACCATGCCTCACCTTGGTCGGTGATAAGGCAATAGTCACCTTGGTGAAAACCAAATAGACGCATGGAGGAGGCGCTGTTTGTTTGCAGACCCTGGCGTGTTTGCAGATCATCGTGCGTTTGCGGATCATCGGCATTGGCGATCAGGGTAGTCGCATGGGTGAAAATACGGCACTTGGCGGCACGATAATCGGCCAAGCTGTCGTATCTATCCATATGATCTTCAGAGAAGTTCAAAAAGGCCGCGCCATCTAGAACCAGCGAGTCGGTGGTTTCGAGTTGAAAGCTCGACAGCTCCAACACATACAGCTCGTGACCGCGGTCGAGCAAATCCAACGCCGCGACACCGATATTGCCACCCACTCCGACGTCAATCCCGCTCGCTTTCGCCATTTCGCCCACCAGCGCTGTGACGGTGCTTTTGCCGTTGGAGCCAGTGATCGCCACGACCGGCTTATCGCAGTACCAGGCAAATAGCTCAATGTCTCCCACAATAGGCGTTCCTGCTGCATGGACTGGCGCCAACGCTGGCGTCTGCAGCGATATCCCTGGGTTAGTAACGACCAAATCGGCATCGGCTAACCACTGCGCCTGCCAACTGCCTGTGTGCAACTCGACATTATCTGGCAGTTGGTCGTGCCCCGGCGGCTGCGTGCGAGAGTCCATCACGCGGATACATGCCTTAGGGTGATGGCGCGCAATAAAACGCACCACCGACAGGCCGGTCACGCCCAAGCCCATCACGACGATATGGCGAAACTTGGTTAATGAATGCTGGCTCGCGGCTGGCATGATTAGCGTACCTTGAGTGTGGCCAGCGCAATCAGCACCAGCATCAACGAAATGATCCAAAAGCGCACGATCACTCGCGGCTCCGGCCAGCCTTTTAGCTCATAGTGGTGATGAATCGGTGCCATGCGAAAAATGCGCTGACCACGCAATTTATAAGAACCGACCTGTAAGATCACCGATACAGTTTCCATCACGAACACCCCGCCCATGATGATCAGTAGCAGCTCTTGACGCACCAATACCGCGATGGTGCCGAGCGCGCCGCCTAATGCCAGCGAGCCCACATCCCCCATAAATACTTGCGCCGGGTAGGTGTTAAACCACAAAAAGCCCAGCCCCGCCCCGACAATCGCAGCACATACCACTACCAGCTCACTGCTGTATTGGATATACGGAATATGCAGGTAGCTGGCAAAGTTGACGTTCCCGGTTGCCCACGCAATAAAGGCAAACCCACCGGCGACCATCACGGTGGGCAAAATCGCCAACCCATCGAGGCCATCCGTCAGGTTCACCGCATTGCTGGTGCCGACAATCACAAAGTAGGTAAAGACCACATAAAACAGGCCAAGCTGCGGCATCACGTCTTTGAAAAACGGCACCACCAACTGAGTGGCTGCGGTGTCCTTGCCGTGCGCATACAGGGCAAACGCCACCCCTAACGCAATGGCGGATTGCCAGAAATACTTCCAGCGCGCGACCAAACCATCGGTATTTTTGCGCACCACTTTGCGATAATCATCGACAAAGCCCACCGCGCCATAGCCAAGCAGGACAACCATCACCGCCCACACATAAGGGTTAGCCAAGTCCGCCCATAAAAAGACGGTTAAACTGATGGCAGCAACAATCAGCACCCCGCCCATGGTCGGCGTGCCACGCTTGCTAAAATGAGATTCAGGGCCCTCTTCGCGCACCACTTGGCCAATTTGCATCGATTGTAGGCGTTTAATCAAACGCGGCCCGGCCCATAGCGAGAACAATAGTGCGGTTAATGCACTCACAATCGCTCGGAACGTCAGGTATTCAAACAACCGCATCGAGGGTAAAAGGTTTTGTAGCGCTTCCGCTAACCATAAAAGCATTAGCAAGCCTCCTTGATGGCGGCAACAACGGCTTCCATCGCCATCCCGCGAGCGCCTTTAATAAGAATGGTGTTAGGTGTCTGTGTATTTATCATGGCTACTACGTGCGCAATGAGCGCCTCTTTACTATCAAAATGGTCACCGCCACAGCATTCGCTGATCACACGGCTATCGTTTCCGGTCGTGAACACGCGGTCTAACTGTGCTTTTTCAGCATGCTCTCCCACTTCACGGTGCATTTGTTCACTGTATTGCCCCAGCTCAGCCATATCGCCCACAATGAGCCAACGCTCCCCTGGGTAGCTGGCCAGCACATCAATCGCGGATTTCATTGCCGGCACACTGGCGTTATAGGTGTCATCAATCAACCTCAAGCCTGGTCGAGGCTCAGTGACCTGGGTGCGCCCCGCGGCATTTTCCATCGCTGCTAAGCCGCTCACTACATCGTCTAACCCCACGCCCGGCAGCTGCATCGCCGCGCAGCCGGCCATCAGTGCATTAGTGATATTGTGCACCCCGGGCAATGGCAAGGTGACCGTTTTTTGCATCTGGCCATCATTTAAGGTGATTTGATAACAGCCGGCATCGGTGAGCATGCTATCTATCAACTTCAGTGGCGCCGCTTCGGTGTCAGTGACGGGGATCACCTGCTTGTCGGCCAGCACCGCTTGCCACTTTTCGTCGCCGTGGCTATGTTGATTCACCAGTGCAATGCCACCTTCTGGCAAACCTTGGTAGATCTCACCTTTGGCAATCGCCACTCCTTCCATTGAGCCAAACCCCTCAAGATGCGCCGCAGCCAGGTTGGTTACCATAGCAATATCCGGTTTCACCAACGACGTGGTGTAGGCGATTTCGCCAATATGGTTCGCCCCCAGCTCAATCACTGCATATTGGTGCTCAGAGGTCAGCCGAAACAGGGTCAGCGGCACACCAATATCATTATTAAAATTGCCCGCAGTAGCTAGGGTCGGGCCTTTTTGTGCCAGAATAGCCGCCAGCATTTGCTTTACCGTGGTTTTGCCACAGCTGCCGGTGATGGCAATGGTGGGTACCTGACACTGGCTTTTTACCCACGCCCCGAGTTGGCCAAGGGCAATACGCGTGTCCTCCACCCGCAATTGGGGTATCGCGACATCCAGCGGACGCTCGACCACTATCGCCGCTGCACCAGCCGCTTTAGCTTGCTCTGCAAAGTCATGGCCATCAAAGCGCTCCCCTTTTAAGGCAACAAACATCGCCCCTTCGCCAAGCTCGCGGGTATCTGTGGTGATCGCCCCAATCTGGTCATCTTCAGGCACAAGCTCTCGATGCAATATCGTCGCGTTCACCGCATGCGCAAGCGTATCGAGTGAGGTCCGAATCATGATAACTCCTTGAGTTGTGCCGCCACCGTCTCTCGGTCGGAATAATGCACCTTGCCGTGCGCCAAAATTTGGTAATCTTCATGACCCTTGCCTGCAATCAGCACAATGTCATCAGTGTTCGCTTTTTGAATGACCTGAGTCACCGCGTCGGCACGATCATGCTTCACCCACGCGCGCTCTGGCGCCAGCATCCCCGTAAGCATGTCTTGGGTAATGGTCTCGGGGTCTTCACTACGTGGGTTATCATTGGTCAATACCACATGATCGGCGTGCTGCTCCGCCAAACGGGCCATTAACGGCCGCTTGCGTGTATCCCGATCGCCGCCGCAGCCAAAGATGCACCACAGCGCGCCTTTACAATGACGTCGCAACGCAAGCAGCGCTTTCTCCAGCGCATCGGGCGTGTGAGCATAATCAACCACAACGGTCGGTTTGTCAGCAGCGAGAAAAACCTCCATCCGCCCTGTGACAGCTTGCAACTGCGGGGCCACCGCCAATAACGGCGCTAATGGGTAGCCCAGCCCCAATAAGGTCGCCAAGCTCACTAGCAAATTGCTGACATTAAAATCTCCCACTAATGCGGCATGGATCTCGCCTTGTCCCCAGGATGAGTCGATCTGCACCCGCACACCGTCGCTGGCATAGGCGACCGAGGTCGCGCGCACAAATCGGCCTTTGTGGGCTTGCAGTGAAGCTGCGTCCATGGCGACCGCGATAGCCTCTGGCCATTGCTGTAGCCAGGAGCGACCAACACTATCATCCGCATTGATGACTTTAAGTGGCGAGCCTAACGCAAACAGTTGCTTTTTCGCCTCGGCGTAGGCGTCGAGAGTGCCGTGGTAGTCAAGGTGATCATGACTTAAATTGGTAAACACCGCGGCATCAAAGGCAAGGCTGGCCACGCGCCCTTGCACCAAACCGTGCGATGACACTTCCATCGCGACATGGCTGGCCCCTTGCTGAACAAAATCGGCTAATTGCGCTTGAATACTAATCGCGTCCCCAGTGGTGTTGTCAGCGGCTTTCAGCGCACCAATAAAGCCGTTGCCCGTGGTACCCATCACCGCCGTGCGTTGATCGAGCGCGTCAAGCCACTGAGCAATCAGTTGCGACACCGTGGTTTTGCCATTGGTTCCGGTGACACCAATCAACCCGAGGTGTTGCTGAGGATCCTGATAAAAGCGCGCCGCCATCGCAGAGAGCGCATGAGGTAACGCGCGCAAGCTGATCACTGGCACTTGATCGCGCCAGGCTATCTGGTCGTTTTCACCTTGTTGCACCACGGCCACCGCGCCTGCCTCAATCGCAGCCTGAATAAACTGGCGACCATCGACCTGATGGCCTTGCACCGCCACAAACACATCTCCATCACCGACGCAGCGACTGTCGAGTGTCATCTGCTTGACTGGGACGCTCGGCGCATCGGCCAGCCACGGACTCAGCCATTGGTTTAAATCATTCATTCTGGTTCACTTCACTTGCATACTTAGCCACTTGCAACTCAGGGCCTGTGCCCGCATCCGGTGCAATGTTTAAGATCTGGAGCGCGCTTTTCATCACATCAGAAAACACCGGCGCCGCCACCTGGCCACCATAATACTTGTCGCCTTGTGGCTCGTTGATCACCACCACCATCGCCAGTTTGGGATCACTAATCGGTGCCAGGCCCGCGGTATAACCGATATACTCATCGCCATAACCGCCCGCTACTGCCACTTTCGCGGTACCAGTTTTCGCCCCGACTCGGTAACCGTCCACCGCAGCACGGCGTGCACTCCCGCCTTCTTGGGTCACGCCCTCTAGCATTTGCAGCACTTTATACACATTTGCACGCGAGGCGACTTGTTTCCCTTCAGTCACTCCCTCGCGCTTTAAAATACTCAGCGGTCGATTGATGCCCAACGAGCCGAGCGTGGCATAGGCACGCGCCAGTTGCGCCGGCGTCACTGACAAGCCATAACCAAAGGCCAGCGTCGCCCGTTCAAAGTCTGACCAGCGGCGGCGTGAGGGGAAGTGCCCTACCGATTCACCTACCAACTCGACGCCAGTACTTGCCCCGAGGCCAAAGCTACCGTATTCGCCCAACAGGGTCTCCACGGGCATCGCCAACGACAGCTTACTGACACCGATGTTGCTCGATTTTTTGAGGATCCGTGCGAGATTGGCTTTACCCACTTTGGAGACATCCCGCACGCGACTTCCCCCGATTTGCATGATGCCATTACCGGTATCTATTACGGTGTCCATATCGGCAACACCGTTTTCTAAGGCAGTGAGTACCACAAAAGGCTTCATGGTTGAGCCCGGTTCAAACACATCAGTAATCGCGCGGTTACGCATATTAAAGCTTTTCAGCGAGCTGCGGTTGTTAGGGTTATAGGAGGGGGCGTTCACCATGGCCATCACTTCGCCGGTTTTGACATCCACCATCACCAACGAGCCGGACGTGGCGCGATAATCAGCCACCGCTTGCTTAATCGCACGATAAGCGATGGCTTGCAAACGCTGGTCGATACTGAGCGTGAGTGACTGGCCTTCTTTTTTGTCTTCGGTGGCAATATGCTCGACCACACGGCCAAATCTGTCTTTGCGCACAGTGCGCTTGCCATGCTCTCCAGCAAGCCAGTCATCAAACCGCCGTTCAATCCCTTCCAAGCCATGGCCGTCAATGCCTGTCATCCCCACTAAGTGGGCACTTACCTCAGCACTAGGATAAAAACGGCGGGACTCGGCTTTAAGACCGACACCGGGCAAGTCGAGCTTGTTTACATACGCAGCCATTGCGGGGCGTACTTGGCGCTGCAGATAAACAAAACGCCGCTTGCGATTCGCTTGAATTTTGTCAATCAGCGCCTGGCGGTCTAGGCCCAGTACATCAGCCAGCGCGTACCAGCGTTCAACGTTGTTGAGCCCCTGGTGTTTAAATACGGTCACCGGATCGGCCCACACCGCTTGCACGGGGACACTGACCGCCAACGGCTCACCTTGGCGGTCTTCAATCATCCCACGCGCGGAATGCACTTGTTCAACCCGTACTGAGCGCAAATCCCCCTCATGACGCAGCCTATCGGGCTCAATCACTTGGATATACGCCGCACGTGCCACCAGTGCGACCAAGGCCAAGGCGATAAACGCGCAAATAAGGCCAAAGCGCCACTGGATCAGCACAGGTGGCGCTTTCGGTGTACGGCGATTGGCAGGCTTGCTAGAACGTTTTTTCACCGGCTATTACTCAAAGATCGTTTGACGATCACTTCGTTATCACTGGTTGGTCGAATCATGCCAAAATCCTCACGCGCGACGGCCTCCACATGGCTGTGTTCTGATAACGCGTTTTCTTCCAGCAATTGATTTCGCCACTCCACTTCAAGGGTTTCGCGCTGCTCAAGCAGCGCATCTTGTTTGGCTATCAAACTACGGGTCGATTGCGTCATCGACACCACAGCGATCGCTGATAGCAATACCGCCACCAACAACCCCAACGGCAACTTACCGATGGCCAGCACGTCCTGACGAATCTGTTTGGCAAGGCTGGGGCGCGGCTCCATGATTTACCCTAGTTTCTCCGCGATGCGTAATACCGAACTACGCGCACGTGCGTTTTGCTCCACCTCATCAGCTGACGGTTTAATTGCCTTACCAATGGGCTTCATCGCCGCCGAGCCAAGCTCCGCGATCTGCGCTTCAGTCAAAGGCACGCCTTTGGGCACGTCTGGGCCTTTACTTTGTTTACGAATAAAGCGCTTCACCATTCGATCTTCTAACGAGTGAAAGCTGATCACAGACAAACGGCCACCGGGGGCGAGGCTTGCCAGCGCCCCTTGCAGTGCTTGCTCAATCTCATCCAATTCACTGTTGATATAAATGCGGATCGCTTGAAAACTGCGCGTCGCTGGGTGTTTTTTCTTTTCTCTAAACGGCACCGCATGATCAATCAGCTTCGCCAGCTGGTTAGTGGTAGTAAGCGGTGTCGCTTCTTCGTCCTCACGATGACGCACAATCGCGTTGGCAATCCGGCGAGCAAAACGCTCTTCACCAAACACTTTTAACACCCAAGCAATGTCGTCTGGGCTAGCGGTTGCTAACCACTGCGCCGCTGACTGGCCGCTACTGGGATCCATGCGCATATCTAAAGGGCCGTCATGCATAAAGCTGAATCCACGGCTAGGATCGTCCAGCTGCGGAGACGACACGCCCAGATCGAGCAAGATGCCATCCACTTTTTCACTCAAGCCCCGGTCACGCAGATAGGCCTCGATATCAGAAAAAGGACCATGAATAATTTGAAAGCGAGGATCGTCAATGGTGCTGGCTTCTTCAATCGCGCGAGGGTCGCGATCAATGGCGTACAAACGCCCGTTTTCACCCAGCTGCGATAAGATATGGCGAGAGTGACCGCCGCGACCAAAGGTGCCATCGACATAAATGCCGTCTGGCTTTATCGCGAGGCCGTCTACCGATTCGTTCAATAGGACGGAAACATGGGTATACTGTTCTGACATAAGTTCACTTCATTATTTACAGAGAGAGGTCAGCTAACCGCTCACTGATCATCGGGGTTGATTCCGCCTGTGTGTCCATATCCTGGCGAATTTGTGCCTGCCATGTTTGCTCATCCCAAATCTCAAACTTGTTGAGTTGGCCCACCAGCATCGCTTTGCCCTCAAGCCCCGCATACTGGCGCAGCGCCGCGGACAGTAATAGCCGGCCTTGGCCATCCATCTCACAATCAAAGGCATGGCCGAGTAACAAGCGCTGTAAACGCCGTTCTGCCGGCTGAAAGCTCGATAACTGTGCAAGCTTGTCTTCTATCACTTCCCACTCAGGCACAGGATACAAGGCCAAACAAGGGAGCTGGTGATCGATCGTGCACACAAATTGGCCGTCACAATGGGTAATTAAGCCATCGCGATAGCGAGTGGGTAGGGCGAGTCGCCCTTTCTTGTCGACCGATATGGCACTGACGCCGCGTAGCATGGCGCTATTTTCCCTTTTTCACCAAGATTATCCACTTTACACCACATTTTCCCACCCAGAAGTGTACGTAGCAGGTAAAAAGAAAGTCAAGCAAGCCATGACAGTGATAAGGATCACACTTAGGGAGATTAAAGAGATATTTCAGCGGGTTAATCCTTGAGTTAGCCAATCTGCTACATGAGGTTATAACCAAATCGTCTGACTCAAACGCTGAAAAAGAGAGGGCGAGCCCAAAAGGCTCGCCCGATAATGAGGTGAGTTGGCCTGTAAGCCGGGTTCTGTACCGTAAAAACGGCGGTAACCATTCGTCTAGGCCTGCAATCGCTCACAGGCTCCAGCAACCTACCCGTCCCCAAACGCGGGCCGCGCCAATAGGGACCTATTTGGTCTTGCTCCGGGTGGAGTTTACCGTGCCACGCACTGTTGCCAGCCGCGCGGTGCGCTCTTACCGCACCCTTTCACCCTTACCTGTGCTCCGAAGAGCCATCGGCGGTCTACTCTCTGCTGCACTGGTCGTAGGCTCGCGCCTCCCAGGCGTTACCTGGCACCCTGCCCTGAGGAGCCCGGACTTTCCTCCCCTTCATCAGTCTCCCGTGGGACATCAATAAAGCAGCGGTTACCCGGCCAACTCGAGCGGGGGAGTATATAGAAGAATCACCACGCAAGCCAGTGTAAATCACGCTTAGCTACAGATTCTCCAAGCCCCACTTATAGAGTGCGTTCTTTTTAACCGAATACAATTCCGCGACTAATGCCGCCGCCTTTTTCAGAGGTAGCTCAGAGGCCAATAAACCGAGGGCATGACACGCCGCCGACGGCAACGCACTTTTATCGGCGCGATAACCTGCTACCAATAATACCATTTCACCGCGTAGCCGGTTGGCATCTTCATTTAACCACGCAATCAGTTCGCCTAACGGTGCGCCATGAATGGTTTCAAAGGTTTTGGTCAGCTCACGCGCCAATACCACGCGCCGATCCTCACCCAGCACTTCACGCATATCCGCTAAACTGTCGCGAATCCGGTGCGGCGATTCATAGAAAATCAAGGTGCGAGGATCATCGGCCAAGGTGCGGAACGTATCCTGACGTGCTTTTGTCTTAGGCGGTAGGAACCCTTCAAAACTAAAGCGGTCTGAAGGCAAACCAGAAGCACTTAATGCGGTCACCACCGCGCAAGCGCCTGGCAGAGGCACCACGCGAACACCCGCTTCACGGCATTGCGTGACCAGATGGTAGCCAGGGTCGCTAATCAGCGGCGTCCCCGCGTCCGAGACTAATGCAACTGACTGGCCTTGTTGCAAGCGCGCTAATAATGCCGCCGCTTTTTGCTGCTCGTTATGCTCATGTAAGGCAAAGGTCTTCGCATTGATAGAAAAATGCGAGAGCAATCGTGCGGTGTGACGCGTGTCTTCGGCAGCAACCAGATCCACGCTGGCTAACACATCGAGTGCACGCTGGGTAATATCCGCCAAGTTGCCTATCGGTGTTGGCACAATATACAGCGTGGGATGAGCATGGTCGGATAGATTTGCATCAGTCATTTGTTTAACAACCCTTCGGCGATTAAGATAGGGGCAACGTTGTCACGGTTGAAACATGTTCATGGTTAAACTTACCCAGAAGCGTCAAAGTGTAACACGACTTATCACCCCTGTAGCCCTAGCGTTAGCGCTGGCTGCATGTAGTGCGCCGTCCACCACGCCAACCGCGCGTGATGTCATCAGTCAGCCAGCAACAGAGAACTCGACATTTTACCTGTTGCAAGCGGAAACCAGCCAAGGCGAGAAGCAAAACGACTGGTATCTACTGGCGATCAAAGCGCTGATTAACGAGCAGCAGTTTAACCAAGCGGACGTGCTATTGCAGCGCTTGTCAGAACGCCAACTCAATACCGAGCAGCGTATTGAGTGGACACTGGCTCGGGCGCGCTTTTACGCACAAACCGGCCAACTTGCCGACGCCAATCAGGTGCTGGTGCTTTCACCTGACTGGCAACTTAACGACAATCAGTATGTCCGCTTTTACCAGCAAAAGGCCAAGATTGCCCGCCAGCAAGATCAGGCGCTCGATGCGGTAAAAAACCAGTACCAATTAGCGAATTATGCCAACGCCGATGACGCGCAGCAGGCATGGAATACCTTGTGGCAAGATTTACAGTTACTGAGCCAAAATGAAATCAAACAGCTGCAAAACAGCGATGATGACATTCTCGCCGGCTGGGTTGCGTTACTTGATATTGCCCGTCGTTACACCGGCGATGTTGCTGAGATGCAAAGCCAGTTGGATGCCTATTTAGCGTCGCACCCTGCGCATCCCGCCAACCAGTATCTCCCAGATAACTTGGCCGACATTCAAGCGTTGACTATCACCCAACCGACCCGTGTTGGCGTGATGTTGCCATTGACTGACAAATTCTCCGAGCAAGGGGATGCGATTCGCGATGGTTTTGTCGAGGCCATGCTGGATGCTGATAGCGAGCAACGCCCTGAAGTCCGTTTTTATGACACCAACGCGTTAGACGTTAAAACGCTCACCCGGCGGATCACTGATGACGGCGTCGATTTTGTCGTCGGGCCTTTGCAAAAACACAAAGTAGCCGCCGTCAGCAACGCCATTGCCGGACAAGTGCCTTTGTTGGCACTGAATGAACCCACGGATGATCGCTACCAGCAAGGGGTATGTTATTTCACCTTATCCCCCGAACAAGAGGCAGCGCAAGCGGCCGATCGCTTGCACCAACAAGGGTACCAATTCCCGTTGGTGCTCTATCCTGACTCTGCCTTTGGACAGCGAATGCGCGATGCCTTTTCCACGCGTTGGCAATCACTGACCGACACCGAGGTAGAACAAGCACCGCTGGGTGATCGCGATAAAATGCAAGCGCGCATCCGTGATATTTTCGGCTTGGACGCCAGCCAACGCCGAATCGCTCAAATGAAGCAACTCACCGACTTGCCGTTGCAATCACAAGCGCGCAGTCGTCGGGACATTGATGCCGTGTATATGGTCGCCGGTGCCGCCGAGCTGACCTTGCTCAAGCCCTTTATCGAAGTGGCCATTAATCCGGATGTGCAGCCACCCAAGCTGTACGCCAGCTCACGCAGTAACAATCGCGCAGACGGCATGGGGCAATTAGCCGAACTGCAAGGGATCGAGTTTAGTGATATTCCGCTGCTGATTAGCCCCCAAAGTGCAGCGTATCAACAATACCAGCAGCGCCATCCATCGCCGAGCAACAACACCACGCGTTTACACGCGCTTGGAATGGATGCATACGGCCTGCTGAAAGGGTTACCGCAAATGCAGGCACAACCTGGCTACCAATTGAGTGGCCAAACAGGCCAATTATCACTGGCGGAACACTGTGTTATTCATCGGCAGCTGGACTGGGCGCGATTTGGCAAAACAGACATCGAGCCGATTACCACTCAAACCACGCAGGATGCGCAGTGATACGTCCTCAGCCTAGAGCGAAAGGACAAGCTTACGAGGCACACGCTTGCCAGTACCTCGTGCGACACGGGCTCCGCGTTTTAGATAAAAACGCGCACAGTCGCCGCGGGGAAATCGATCTGGTGATGCAAGACGGCACCTGCTTGGTGTTCGTCGAAGTCCGTTTTCGCCGCGGACAAGGTTTTGGCGGCGCAGCGGCCAGTATTACCGCCGCTAAGCAAAAGCGTTTAATTCTCGCGGCAGAACGCTGGATGCAGTGCCACGGGGTAAAAAGTACACAAACAGAATTTCGCTTTGACGCCGTCACCTTTGATGGCAGTGTTGAGGCGGTCAACTGGATTAAAAACATTGTTCAAGGGTAAGTCATGCTAGAGAGCATCAAAGAGAGCTTTACCGAAAGTATTCAAACCCAGATAGCTGCCGCTGAGGCAATTCCTGAGTACCTGTCACAATCGGCTCAGGTGATGGTACAAAGCCTGCTTAATGGCAATAAAATCCTGTGTTGTGGTAACGGTGGCTCAGCCGCCAATGCCCAGCATTTCGCCTCTTGCTTGCTTAATCGCTTTGAAACCGAGCGCCCCAGCCTGCCAGCGTTAGCACTGACCACAGACACCACCACCTTAACGGCGGTGGCCAATGACTATAGCCATGATGAAGTGTTTTCCAAACAAGTGCGCGCCTTGGGGCAAGCTGGCGATATCTTGCTGGCGATTTCCACCAGTGGTAACAGCAAAGACATCATCAAAGCCATGGAAGCGGCGGTGACCCGTGATATGACTATTATTGCGATGACCGGCAAAGACGGTGGCGAAATGGCCGGATTGCTCGGGCAGCGCGATGTCGAGATCCGCATTCCATCACAACGTACCGCACGGATCCAAGAAGGGCACTTACTCACCGTACACTGCTTATGCGACCTTATTGATCAGGTGCTCTTCCCTTCTCACGGAGAATAAACTATGCGCCTGATAATCACCTTGATGTTTGCGCTTGCCTTGCAAGCATGCTCTACCGTGTACTCCTCCGACCCACGCACCACCGGCGAGGAGTGGCAAGACACACAAATTGGCCTAAACACCGCTGGGATTGTTAATAAACCGCCGTTTAGAAACAAAATTCGTGCGAAAGCGGCCGCTTTTCAAGGGCAAGCACTGTTAGTGGGGCAAAGCACCGATCCGGCTCTGACCGAGCAATTGGTTGAGCGTATTCGCGCATTGGACAATGTCGACGTCGTCTATAACGAAGTGCGCGACGCGCCGATGATTGGCCTTGCCGATATCAGCACCGATGGCTGGCTCACGACCCGCGTGAAAGCCGCATTTGTGGCGGACGATCAATTGCGTTCGGTCAACATCAAGGTGATCACTGAAGCCAGAGAAGTGTTTTTAATGGGTGCCGTCACCCAAGCGCAGGCAGACAAAGCGGTAGATAT
This sequence comes from Salinivibrio sp. HTSP, assembly GCF_003390965.1. Taxonomy (NCBI): domain Bacteria; kingdom Pseudomonadati; phylum Pseudomonadota; class Gammaproteobacteria; order Vibrionales; family Vibrionaceae; genus Salinivibrio; species Salinivibrio sp. HTSP. The sequence continues at coordinate 25,147 of NZ_PXUD01000033.1, read as the reverse complement.
CGCCCGCAATGTCCGTGGTGTCGAGCGCGTAATCAAAGCCTTCCAGTATGTAGGTGACGACAACTCATCACAGTGACACACCTAACGCTCACGACAAGCGACTCACCTATAAGCCGACCTCTGTGATCGGCTTTTTGACGTCGGTACGTATTCGTCTGCTTCACCATCCGCGTTTCCCACACTTTATCTTGTCTTTGTCAATCGCATTGCTTTCTCTTTACCCTTTTCTTTCTTTTTGATCTTCAAGAAAAAACATAATCGCAACATCTATCTCTTGATCACATACAAAACAGACACAAACACTCATGATAATGGTTTTTATTAGTTTTTTTATTAGTGAATACTATTTGTGCCTGATATAGTCTCACCACAAACAAATGATAACTATTTGCATAGGAGTATGACATGCATTTACGTTTAAATCCGCTTACCCTCGCGCTCGTCACCGCGGGCACCCTTAGCCTCCCCACACATGCCCAAGAGACACAACCTGTCGAAACGGTGACCGTCACCGCCGATAGCCTGCAAGGCAATATGGCGGTCAGCGCTGAGGAGCTTGAAGCCCGTCAGGCGCAAGATCTGGAAGACATGTTCCGAGACAACGCCAGCATCAATGTCGGTGGTGGCGTCGGTGCCGGACAGAAAGTCTATCTGCGCGGGGTGGAAGATACTAATCTCAACATCACCGTCGACGGTGCCGCACAAGGTGGTTACCTATTCCACCATCAAGGCCGTTTAAATATTGAACCCGAGCTTCTCAAACGAGTCGGGGTCGAGTCAGGCCCCGCCAGTGCCGACAGCGGGCCTGGTGCGCTGGGCGGCAGTGTGCGCTTTGAAACCAAAGACGCACAAGACATGCTACGTCCCGGCCAAACCATCGGGGCCCGCCTCGCAGGCGGCCTTGAAAGCGCAGCCAATGCCACCTCTGGCAGCTCTGCCGTCTATGGCCGCTTAGGTGAATCCTTGGGGATTCTTGCCTACATGAAAGGCCGCAATAGTGATGACTATCGTCACGGCGGCGGAGATCTGCAGCCAGCCACAGCGAGCCAACAACGTAGTTATCTGCTGAAGTTGTCACTGCTCAATCACGGCGATCACGATGTCCGTGTCAGTGCCGAGCGTCGTACCGATCAGGGCGATTACTTTGTCCGTGCTCATATGCCCTACTTCAGCCGTCAGTCACGCAGCTATCAAGAAACCGAGCGCGAAACCTTATCGTTCCAACACCGCTGGGCGCCGGATTCCGACTGGATTGAATTGACCACCAAACTATACCAAAACACCTTGGATCTGGATCGGATTGAAAGCGAAACCTTTAGCCGTGCCCGGAATATCGGCGGCGATATTCGTAACCAGATGCGCTTTGAGACTGGCGTGGTGCAACATGCGCTCACCACGGGCGTCGATATGTTCGAGCAAAAAACCGAAAATATCGATTACGATGAAGCCAGCGGTGCCAACAACCAAGATAAAGCACGTAATATCGGCCTGTTTTTACAAGATAGAATGACAGTCGGTGATCTTGGCATTGCATGGGGCGCACGCTTTGATGATTACCACACCGACTATGGCCAAGCCGGCGAAGTCGATGGCAGTGAGATATCTCCTAACTTGCAGCTGAGCTATCAAGCCACTGACAATCTGCGCCTGCATGCCGGCTACGGCGAAGCCGTGCGCGGTGCCAAAACGCGGGAAGTATTGTTGATTGGCGGTGACGTTGAGGTAGAAAAAGGCTTAAAACCCGAACAGGCTAAACAAGCAGAAATCGGTGTTGAGTGGCAAGGCTATGGCATGTTGACCAAGCAAGACACCCTGAATCTAGCGGTCACCGGTTTTAATACCCGAATAGAAAACTTCCAGGCGTATGATCGCCGCAGTGACCCGCACTACCTTTACAACCTCGAGGATGAGGTCACTAGCCAAGGCATCGAGGCGCGCGTGGGTTGGGCGCTCAATCAGTTCGATACACAGCTCAGTTATAGCCATGTCGACATGGAAGATGAAAACGGCGATCCTCTAGGCGACGAAATGGCAATCGGCGCGTCAGTCGGTGATACTTGGGTGTGGGATACACAATATCAGCTGGTCGATACGGATGTCAGCTTAGGCTATACCCTGACTGGCGTTGAGCGCTTGACTGATGTGCAAGACGGCGATCACGAGAAGCCCGGCTATGTGGTGCATGACGTGCGCGCGCAGTGGCAGCCAGCGGCCTACCAAGGGCTCACGGTTTCATTAGCGGTCAACAACCTGCTCGACAAGGAATACAGCGAGCACAGCTCGTTCACCTTAAGCAGCGGCAGCAGCATGCCTGAGCCAGGGCGTGACCTACGTTTAGGCATGAGCTATCGCTTCTAAGCGTTTACTGTCCTATCCGTAATACACAAAGGGCCGACAGCATGTCGGCCCTTTTTTGATCCTTTTCTAGCACTCGCTATTCAAGCGACAGTTTGCACCTGACGAGTTACAACTTACGCCGGAGCAGCAGCAAGGTGATCACTAAGAAAATCACACTTGGGGTAATGGCTCCAACCGCTGGTGGTAATTTGTATACTAAGCTCATTGGCCCAAAGACTTCATTGGCAATGTAAAAGCCAAAGCCAAAGATCACCCCCGACAATACGCGCGCTCCCATGGTGACGCTCCGCAGTGGGCCAAACACAAAACTGAGCGCCAGCAACATCATGACCGCAATCGACAAGGGCTGGACCGCTTTACGCCATAACGCAAGCTCATAGCGAGAGGCATCCTGCTGTGAGGCTTTCAGATAGGTGACGTAACTGTACAAGCCCGATAAAGATAACTCCTCGGGTTTCACCGTTACGACCGCCAGTTTGTCGGGCGTGAGGGTGGTTTTCCACACCAATTGATCTTGCGTCACATTCGAAATCGCTTCGCGCTTTTGCATCCGGGTAATGGTGACGTCTTTGAGCATCCAACTGTCTTGATTGAGGTAGTCAGCGCTTTCGGCAAACACCACATTGGTCATGTTTTGCTGATCGTCAAACTTCCAGATACTCACCCCAGTCAAGTTGTCTTGCTCATCGGCGCGAGCAATATAAATAAAGTCATTGCCGTCTTTCGCCCATACGCCGCGCCTCACCGACATCACATTGCCGCCTGATTTAGCAATAGCACGCAACTCACGCGCCGCTTTTTGCGCATCAGGCGCGCCCCATTGACCCAGCACCATCACGATGAGCATCAAGGGAATCGCGGTTTTGAGCACCGACATACCGATTTGCAGCTTAGAAATGCCCGCCGCCTGCATCACCACCAGCTCGGAGCTGGATGCCAGCATCCCTAAACCAATCAAGGCACCCAGCAATACCGCCATTGGGAAAAACATTTCAATGTCACGGGGAACACTCAATACCACGTATAAAATGGCTTTACCCATGGTGTAGGTGCCATCACCCACCGAGCGCAGCTGCTCCACAAATTTGATGATCGCTGACAACCCCACCAAGGTCGCCAAGCACAAAGACGAGGTGCCAATCAGCGTGCGACCGATATACCAATCAAGAATGCGAAACATCAGGCAGATCCTTTTAAGCTAGCTTTGAGTTTTCGCACCGGTAGCGAATCCCAACCGGCAAGCACCACAGCCAATAACAAGGCAGCGATATTGACACTCCAAAGCCCAATTTGAGCGGGGAGATCGCCATCTTCAACCGCGGATTTGGCGGCACTGATTGACAAAAAGTACGCCAGATAAATCAAAATAGCGGGGAATAGCTTAGCAAACCGCCCTTGGCGTGGATTCACCGCCGACAATGGCACCACAATCATGGTCATCAAAGGAATACACAATACCAAGGAGATACGCCACTGCAGTTCGGCGCGCGCTTTCAAGCTCGACTCGCCAAACAATTGCAGCGTTGGCACCGCATCCCAATCGCGGCTTTTCTCGCGCACTTCGCGTTGACCAATCAACACCTGATAGTTCTCGTAGGTGGTCACGCCATAATTAAGCTGGGTCGGCAGCCCCTCTGTGCGGGTGCCATCGACCAAGTCTAGTACTTGGCGGCCATCGGTTAACTCTGAGACATAGCCTTTATCCGCCACTACCACATTGGGCAACAAGGAGTCACGCGGCACCGGCTGGGCAACAAAGACCTGATTGAGGGTTTGGCCATCATCTTCAATATTATCGACAAAAATGACCGCCTCACCGGAAGGGGCGCTTTGAAATTGGCCTTGCACCAGCAGCTCCAGCCCTGATTTGGCTTCCAGCTGCTCCATGACTTCTAACTCTTGGTTATTGGCCCACGGTGTTAGCCAGAGTGCATTGAAAGCGGCCACCGAGCCGGTAATGATCGCCAAATAAAGCGCCGCGCGGATCAGAAATTCATTGCCGATCCCGGTGGCGTTCATCACGGTGATCTCACTCTCGGCATATAAGCGGCCAAAAGTGATCAAGATCCCGATATACAAACTGAGGGGCAACATCAACATCGCCATCGACGGCATGTATAGACCCACTAAGGTAATAATTTGATCACTCGGGATCGATCCCTCCGTGGCATTGGCCAGCACACGGATGAACTTTTGGCTGAAAAAGACCAGAAATAACACAAATAAGACTGCAACTTGTGTCTTAACCGTCTCCCGGATCAAATATCGAACAATTATCAAAGCGAAGGCACCTATGGAAAACTTGTTTTTTTACTCAAATAACTATAGTTTCTGGTTTAATTAGTTGTTTTCTAATCTTTCGGCCATTTGTTGACCGCCGGCTGATCCGGGCGCATGAAGAGCGTTCAACAACATAGAGGCGGCATTATCCAACATTTGGTCTCAATTGTCTTTAGGATCTAGGAGTACAAATGGAGTTCAGTGTAAAGAGCGGTAGCCCCGAAAAGCAACGCAGTGCCTGTATTGTCGTCGGTGTGTTTGAGCCTCGCCGCCTCTCCCCTGTGGCCGAGCAGCTTGATAAAATCAGCGATGGTTACATCAGCGCCTTGTTGCGCCGCGGTGATCTGGAAGGTAAACCCGGCCAAGTGCTCCTGCTGCACCATGTCCCGAATGTCCTATCAGAGCGCGTACTGTTGGTCGGCTGCGGTAAAGAACGTGAGCTGGGCGAGCGTCAGTATAAAGAAATCATTAAAAAAACCATCAACACCCTGAACGAAACCGGGTCGATGGAAGCGGTCTGCTTCTTAACCGAACTGCACGTTAAAGGGCGCGACACCTACTGGAAAGTCCGCCAAGCGGTTGAGAGCACCAAAGATAGCCTGTACACCTTTAATCAATTCAAAAGCGTCAAGCCAGAAATTCGCCGCCCACTGCGCAAAATGGTGTTCAACGTGCCAACACGTCGTGAGCTGAACCTGGGTGAGCGCGCCATCGCGCACGGATTGGCGGTTGCCTCTGGCGTTAACGCCTGTAAAGACTTGGGCAACATGCCACCGAACGTGGCCAACCCGGCATACCTTGCCTCGCAAGCGCGTCGCCTTGCCGACGATTATGAAACGGTCACAACCCGTATCATCGGCGAGCAAGAAATGGAAAAACTGGGCATGCATTCGTACTTGGCGGTTGGCCGAGGCTCAAAAAATGAGTCGATGATGTCGATCATGGAGTACAAAAATAACCCTGACCCAGACGCCAAACCGATTGTATTGGTGGGTAAAGGCCTAACTTTTGACTCGGGCGGCATTTCCATCAAGCCTGGCGCCAACATGGACGAAATGAAGTACGACATGGGTGGCGCTGCCTCCGTGTTTGGGGTAATGCGCGCGCTGGCCGAGCTCAACCTACCGATTAACGTTGTTGGGGTGCTGGCAGGCTGCGAAAACATGCCAGACGGCCAAGCCTATCGTCCGGGTGATATTCTCACCACCATGTCAGGCCAGACAGTAGAAGTGCTCAACACCGACGCCGAAGGCCGCTTGGTACTGTGTGACGCCCTCACCTATGTCGAGCGTTATGAGCCAGAGTGTGTGATCGATGTGGCGACCTTAACGGGCGCGTGCATCATGGCCTTGAGCCACCACATCAGCGCCTTGATTGCCAACCAAAACCCATTGGCGCACGATATTATTAACGCCTCAGAGCAAGCCGGTGACCGTGCGTGGCGTCTGCCAATGACTGACGAGTTCCAAGAGCAGCTCGACAGCCCGTTTGCCGATATGGCCAACATTGGCGGTAAAGGTGGTGGCACCATCACCGCCGGGTGTTTCTTGTCGCGCTTTGCCAAGAAATACAACTGGGCGCACCTAGATATCGCCGGTACCGCTTGGAGAAGTGGCGGAAAAGAAAAAGGCTCGACCGGTCGCCCGGTGCCGTTGTTGGTTCAATTCTTACTGAATCGCTCTGGCCTGGAAGTGGAAGAGTAAGGAGAAGGAGGCCAATCGGCCTCCTTTTTTGTTCAGGCTTTATTCAATACTGGTGTCTGCGCGCGCAATCGGCTATGTTGTTGGGCTCGCGCGACCCGGACACCCTGCTTTTGGGACGGAGGCCGTTTCTCATATTTAGGAGCGTATATGCCCACCGCCACCTTTTATTTGCTATCGCCGCCTGATCCAGCCGACGATGCCGAACGCCCGGGGCTAACACCCGAACAGCAAGCGCGTGAAAACAAAGACAGTGACACACAAATCATAGTAGCAACCGCTATCGAACTGGCTTTTTACTACTATCAACAAGGGCAACGCATTTACCTGGCCGCGCACGACCAAGCCCAAGCGCATCAACTCGATGATCTGCTGTGGCAACGTGACCCAGATGTATTTTTGCCCCATAACTTGGTCGGTGAAGGGCCGCGAGGCGGCGCACCGGTGGAAATCGGCTGGCCTGGCGTACGCCATACGGGTCATCGCAGTGTGCTAATCAATTTGGCGACAGAGCCATCAAATTTTGCGCCTTCGTTTGCACAAGTGGTAGACTTCGTCCCTTGCGATGAGACGCTCAAACAGCACGCGCGTCACCGATATAAAGCATACCGACTGGCAGGCCTGCAACTTCATACCCTGGCCATCGACCAATCGCCCAAACCTTGACGATCTTTCAAGAGCGCTATGGAAAAGACATATAATCCACAATCAATCGAAAAAGCGCTGTATCAGCGCTGGGAAGAGGCGGGCTATTTCCGACCTCATGGTGATACCAGCAAAGATGCGTTCAGCATCATGATCCCACCCCCTAACGTGACCGGTAGCCTACATATGGGCCACGCGTTCCAGGATACCATTATGGATACCCTGACCCGTGCCGCACGGATGAAGGGCAACAATACCCTATGGCAAGTGGGAACGGACCACGCCGGTATCGCGACGCAGATGGTCGTGGAGCGCAAGATCGCCGCCGAAGAAGGCAAAACCAAACACGATTACGGTCGTGAGGCCTTTGTTGACAAAATTTGGCAATGGAAAGGCGAATCCGGTGGCACCATTACCCAACAGTTGCGCCGCTTAGGGGCCTCTGTCGACTGGGATCGCGAACGCTTCACCATGGATGAAGGCTTTTCTAACGCCGTCAAAGAAGTGTTTGTTCGCCTGCACCAAGAAGACTTGATTTACCGCGGTAAACGCCTGGTGAACTGGGATCCTAAGCTGCATACGGCCATTTCCGACTTAGAAGTGGAAAACAAAGACAAGAAAGGCCACATGTGGCACTTCCGTTATCCACTCGCTGATGGCGCTCAAACCGCTGAAGGCAAAGATTACATCTTGGTGGCGACTACCCGTCCAGAAACCATGCTGGGCGACACCGGTGTTGCGGTCAACCCAGAAGACCCGCGTTATAAAGACCTGATTGGCAAGCACGTGTTGCTGCCTGTGGTGAATCGTCGCATCCCAATTGTGGGCGATGAGCACGCCGATATGGAAAAGGGCACCGGCTGTGTGAAAATCACCCCCGCGCACGACTTTAACGACTACGAAGTCGGCCAGCGCCACCAGCTACCAATGATCAACATCCTGACCTTGAACGCCGACATTCGCGATCAGGCAGAAGTGTTTGATCATAAAGGTCAGCCAAGCGATGCCTTCGATAGCGCCCTGCCAGAAAACTACCAAGGCCTGGAGCGTTTTGCCGCGCGTAAAGCGATCGTCGCCGAATTTGATGCGCTTGGCCTATTGGATGAAATTAAAGATCACGATCTGACCGTGCCATATGGCGATCGCGGCGGCGTGGTGATTGAACCAATGCTGACCGACCAGTGGTATGTGCGCACCGCGCCATTGGCAGAGCCGGCGGTAAAAGCTGTCGAAGACGGCGATATCCAATTTGTACCTAAGCAGTACGAGAACATGTACTTCGCGTGGATGCGTGATGTGCAAGATTGGTGTATTTCACGTCAGCTTTGGTGGGGTCACCGCATTCCTGCGTGGTACGACGATCAAGGCAATGTCTATGTAGGCCGTGACGAAGACGAAGTGCGTCGCGATAACCAGATTGGCGACGATGTGGCGCTGCGCCAAGACGAAGACGTGTTGGATACTTGGTTCTCATCCGCGCTTTGGACCTTCGGCACCCTAGGCTGGCCCGAAAACACCGATGCACTGAAAACCTTCCACCCCACCGATGTGTTGGTGTCAGGTTTTGACATCATCTTCTTCTGGGTGGCACGCATGATCATGATGACCATGCACTTCATCAAAGATGAAAACGGCAAGCCACAAGTGCCGTTTAAGACCATTTACATGACTGGTCTTATCCGCGATGAAAGTGGCGCCAAGATGTCAAAATCCAAGGGTAACGTGCTCGACCCACTCGATATGATTGACGGCATCAGTGTTGATGATTTGGTTGCCAAGCGCACCGGCAACATGATGCAGCCGAAGCTAGCAGAAAAGATTGAAAAGGCGACCCGTAAAACCTTCGAGAATGGTATCGAAGCCCACGGCACCGACGCACTGCGCTTTACTCTCGCGGCACTGGCCTCAACTGGCCGTGACATCAACTGGGACATGAAGCGCCTTGAAGGGTATCGCAACTTCTGTAACAAGCTGTGGAACGCCAGCCGTTATGTGCTGATGAACACCGAAGCGCAAGATTGCGGCATGAGCGGCGGCGAGATGCAATTCTCACTGGCCGATCAGTGGATCGAGTCTCAGTTCCAGCAAGCGGCGAAAGACTTCAATACCCATCTCGACAACTATCGCCTCGATATGGCGGCAGGCGTGTTGTATGAGTTTATCTGGCACCAGTTCTGTGACTGGTACTTGGAGCTGACCAAGCCTGTACTGTGGAAAGGTGACGACGCACAGCAACGTGCTACCCGTTACACCCTGATCACCGTCTTGGAAAAAACCTTGCGTCTCGCGCACCCTGTGATCCCCTACATCACGGAAGCGATTTGGCAGAGCGTCAAACCATTGGTTGACGGTGTCGACGGCGATACCATTATGAACCAGCCATTGCCACAATTTGATGCCAGCCGTGTTAACGCGCAAGCGTCAGAAGACATTGAGTGGGTGAAGCAGTTTATCGTCAGCATCCGTAACCTGCGCGCTGAGTACGACATTGCGCCAAGCCAGCCGCTTGAGGTGATGTTAAAAGCCGCAGATAGCCGTGATGCTGAGCGTGCCACCCGCAACCGCACCACCTTGAATGCCCTGGCGAAACTCGGCAGCTTCACCGTGCTTGACGGTAGCGAAACCTTACCTGCGTGTGCCTCTGCATTGGTCGGCAGCTCGGAGATCTTGATCCCGATGGCAGGCTTGATTGATAAAGACGCCGAGTTGGCACGTCTGGATAAAGAAATCGCTCGCGTCGAAGGTGAAATCAAGCGTGTTGAAGGCAAGCTCGGTAACGAGAGCTTTGTCGCCAAAGCACCTGAAGCCGTGGTGGCGAAAGAGCGTGAAAAGCTCGATGGTTATCGTGAGGGCCTCACCAAGCTTGGTGAGCAAAAAGCGACCATCGCCGCGCTATAATCCTCGGCTCACTCAGCCTATCAAGCCACACCCCTCGGTGTGGCTTTTTTTATGCCCCACCTCGGCGCAAAATGGACTTGGTCAGTTTTTAAACGCTTGTTATCCCTAGCAATGATCGCCGTTGATAGTTCCCCTCTATGTAAAGGATAGTGAGAACCGTTTTTATTTATCGACAGTCTCTATGCATACTGTCAGTGTTGATTAAACGCGTGTTGCCAATAAGGAGCTACACCATGAAGAAGACACTCAGTTTTGCTGCTATCCACTTTTCTATCGCCTTTACCGTCGCCTATGTGCTGACCGGCGATATCATCATTGGCAGCCTGGTTGCGATGACCGAGCCCACCGTCAATACCGGGGCGTTTTATCTTCATGAAAAACTCTGGCAGCTTAGCCGCCAAGCGCGCCCTGCGGTTAAAACGGCCAGCTTTGCGGTGATACACTTTAACGTTGCCTTTTTGGTGGGCTATTTAATCAGTGGCGATTGGTTGGTCGGTGGCGCACTGGCACTGGTTGAGCCAAGCATCAACACCTTGGCGTACTTCTTCCATGAAAAGGTGTGGCAGCGTCGCCATGCGGTAAAACCCGCACCGCTTCACTTGGGGCATCATCATTAAAAAAAGCCACGTTTTCGTGGCTTTATACTCAGTCGTTTAATCGGGTCGCGCGTTACTCGCCCTCAGGACCTTCCTCTTCACCTGACTCGAAGTAAGTGCCCCAGCCGTCGTAATCAATGTTGTGCTTATCGGCTAATGCCACCAGCTTTTCGACTTGCTCATCAATGCGCTCAGCATTCAAGGCCGTTTCCATCACCGCGTCAAAGCAGACGATAGTGCCGCCCTCTTCCAGCTCAAGCTCTTCAGCTTCGGCCACTTCAAAGCCCATTTTAAAGGCTTCTACCGCCGCATCTTCCAGCGCTTCAAAGGTATCAGCACACAGGTGATGCTCAATGGTATACAGCGCATCAGGATCACTGCCATCGGCAAGAAGCTCCTCGATGATCATCCGCGTTTCTTGGTGTTGTTGTTCGATAAGTTCAGCCTGTGACATAGACGCGACTCCAGAAAATGAATACCGGCGCAATATGGCACGGTTTAGCAAAAAATGCCACGGCTCATCATGGCGTCACTGATGAGAAAACCGCCAAGTTAATGAATTTTCTGTGACCTTGCTAGTCCGGCGAGATTGTTAGTGATTTGTAACATTGACCTCCCCCTAGAAGGTTGTCATTATTCGAGCATCCAAGGAGGAGATGAGACACGCCCACCCTGTGCAAACGGCCTGCATTCCCACCTAACCGGTGAGCACACCGCCCGTGTGTGCAACACGCTGTTTGTCTCATTACCTGGCCCGTATTAAGGAAAAAGAGGACCTACCATGAGTGAGTTTTACGTTGGATCTGAAGTTGGGCAACTGAAGCGTGTACTGCTTCACCGCCCTGAACGAGCGTTGAACCACCTGACGCCATCTAACTGCCATGAACTGCTGTTTGATGATGTATTGGCGGTGGAACGAGCCGGAGAAGAGCATGACATGTTTGCCCGCACCCTTACCGACCAAGGCGTCGACGTGTATCTGCTCCACGATTTACTGGTCGAAACCCTGGCCGTGCCGGAGGCCAAACAGTGGCTGCTCGACACCCAGCTCAACCACTACCGCCTCGGTTATCAATTCGCCAGTGATGTACGCGCCTACTTGGCAGACATTGACCACAACACCCTGGCTGACATTCTGCTCGGTGGCTTAAGCTATATCGACTTGCCCGTGCAATCATCCTCAATGATGCAGGCCATGCACGATAAAACCGACTTTGTGATTGAGCCGCTGCCTAACCATCTATTTACTCGCGACACCTCGTGCTGGGTGTATGGTGGCGTATCACTCAACCCCATGGCGAAACCGGCGCGCCAACGTGAAACCAACCATCTGCGCGCGATTTACCGCTGGCACCCTGAATTTGCGGGCAGCGCGTTTATTAATTACCTCGGTGATGAAGTGCGTGACTACGATAACGCCATGATTGAAGGCGGCGATGTGCTGGTCATTGGCCGTGGCGCGGTATTAATTGGCATGTCTGAGCGCACCACCCCACAAGGGGTTGAGCAACTGGCACGTAGCCTGCTGTTTAGTGGCCAAGCCAAAGAAGTGATTGCAGTGCAACTGCCGAAAAACCGCTCGTGCATGCACCTAGATACCGTGATGACCCACATGGACGTGCACACCTTCTCGGTTTATCCCACCGTGATGCGCCCCGACTTGCCATGCTGGCGCCTGACCCGCAAAGGCGAAGACGGCCTTAACGTAGACGCGCAGTCTTGCTACCTCACCGCGATTGAAAAAGCACTCGACGTCGGGCCGTTAAACATCATTACTACCGGCGGCGACAGCTATGCCGCCGAGCGTGAACAATGGAACGATGCCAACAACGTGCTCACGGTCAAACCTGGGGTGGTGATTGGTTATGAAGGCAACACCTACACCAACGAGAAATACGACAAAGCCGGTATCAAGGTGTTGTCCGTCCCCGGCGACCAGCTAGGACGAGGCCGTGGTGGCGCGCGCTGTATGAGCTGTCCGCTCGAGCGCGACGGTATCTAAGGCTCTCCGGTTTAACGTTAGCCGCTGCCTCGCCAGCGGCTTTATTTTACCGTCTACTGTTATGTTTACTGGCAAACTCCCACATTCACGCCCGCCAACCGAACTTTAAGCCGCATCATCACTTCTCCATCATTATCAGGATGTTATTAAAGCTCGGCCGAAGAATCGGTAAAGAGGCCTCATTCTACTATCATGCTTTTTGATGAGTGAGCATTTACTCTAGTACTAGAAATAATTAACGTCGCCAAAAGGTGACACGTTTTTTGTGAACGGTACTCTCACCTCGGCGCTTTACACATAGCGTGTTAGGACAGAGACATCGCACTATACAAACGTTAGTCCGCTAACGTCAGTTGCAGTACACAAGAGGACATGCGATGAATAAGAAAATACTGATTTCGCTGCTATTAGTCGGCTTTACCCACGCTTTTACCCCCGCTTTTGCCGGCAATGCAGATAACCGAGTGGTCACAGTCAAGCGTGACACCGCCAAACAGCTTAGCCGAGACTATGCGCAAATCGCCCCAACGCTACAGCGCAACATTAATAGTTATGGCTTAAATGCCCCCTTGTCGGCACTGACAAAGCCTGAAGCGCGCAGCTCACGCAGCAAGCGCAGCCTGGATACTCAGCTACACAGCGCTGACCGTGCGTTGCGTGAGGCGCAAGGCGTCGAAGACGTCGCCGACCAACTGCTCGAAGTACGCTTAGCCGACCCCAGTATGCTGGCGCGCTGGCAGGCCGGCCAAGCGCCTTTGTTTGCTTTTGAACCGGCAGGCGATGAAAAGACCTGGACCCAAATAGAAGCATTTGATACAGAAGGCAACACCCATTGGCTAGACGTCTATCAAATGCCAGACCGCCCGGTATTGGTGGTGGATACCAATGGTAAAGCGTCTCTTAAAGCCGGTCTGGAAGTGATGCGTCGCACCTTGGCCGAGCAGAACCCTGCTCCGCGGATGCGCCGAAGTGCGCGCATGATGGCACAAGGGCCCGCGGAGCCGATTGATACCACGGTGCTAAAAACTATTCGCCTAGAAGACGATCAAGAACCGTGGATCTCCGGTGCGGCAGAAGTGTATGCGATTGTCACCGGCGTCAACCCTAGCCGCGACGAACCCACGCTCGATATCGTCGATATGCCTTATTTAGACTACGACCAAACCACCTATCATCCTAATCAGGTAATGATCCACTGGGACCGCTATCGTTGGGGCGCGGCAGACGTGATCTTAATGGAGCAAGACGACGGCACCAACTACAAAGAGCTGGCGCTGAAACTTAACGAAGTGGCGAACGACATCCTGGCGGCAATCCCAGATTTAGAAGTGCAAGCCTATGGCGTGATCACGCAAATCACCGGCAAAATCATCGAAGCCATCCCCGACGGCTGGCTCACCAACGATGATGACTTTGTCGATGTCTACTACACCCTACTCAAAGACCGCGAATACCGCGACCACCCCAGCGCCGGCGGCAACACCACCGCCACCTGGGAACCACTGACCATCGAACCGACAGAGTAATGATGGACTGGAGATAGAAAGCCAAAACGCAGCCGTGGGGCTGCGTTTTTTGTATCGGGATTGACTCGCCGAGTCTTGACCTCACTCTCTCAGATGCTCAAGTAAGTACTCAGTATAATAAAGTGGCATCACAACATGCTCTTGCTCGGTTGCTGGCGAGCCTTGCGTGCCTGTTAGTTTGATCGTCTTGTGGGGCTTGCACTTGTCGATGTAAGACTGCAATGATTTTGCACGGGTTCGCTTACCGCTCTTAACTTCGACAGGCACGATACGACCTAGGTCATCCGCGATGATGAACTCTATCTCCGCTCTTGCATCCCCCCAAGAAAAGCTTGGCTCAATACCTAATGCAGCGATTTCCTGCTGAACATAGTTCTCGGCGACATATCCCTTATATTCATAGCCTTGCTGCTTGATTTCACGGTACCCGGTGCCGAGCATATGGTTTAATATCCCGACATCAAAGAGGAATAGTTTAACCGTATTGTCCTTCTTATAAGCCGCTAAAGGCGAACGAGGCTGTCCTTCAATCGGATAATTCTTTAGCGCAAGCCGGCACTTGTGAAGCCATGTGATCGCACTTTCATATTCCGCATAGCGGGACTTGCGTTCGTAAACGCCCTTAAATTTGAACCGCTTTACAGAGTCGTCGTAGACAGAAGATAGCTGAGCAGGGATGCTACGAAACACAGACTCGATTAACTGCGCATCCACTTTGCCAGCGTACTTCCCGAAATCCCGCATGTAGCCCTCAATTAAGTTTCGATGAACTTCAGAGACGGCGTCAATGCGTTCAAGAATGCTACGCTCTGCGTTTTCGAACCACGAGTTCACGGCTTCAGGCATGCCGCCAACGAAGTAATAATCGGTTAGTAGCTCGATTAACTTGGAATGAGCCGCAGAAGAATTCAGCTTTTGAGCAAACGCTTTTTGCAGTGCTTGTTCTCCCGAGGCCCACAAAAATTCCCGGAAAGTCAGTGGCCTTAAGTTGTGCTGCTCAACTTTTCCAACGGGAAAGGCGCTGAGCAATCCGATGTTTGAGCCACTGGCAGCCACATACGCATTAGGCGCCTTTTCTGCAAAGTACTTAAGCGCGGTAACCGCTCTTGGGCATTCACCAATTTCATCTAAAATAAGGAGATCGGTTGATAGCTCAACGCTCTGTCCGGTTAGGAGTTCAATGTTGGTGATGATGTCGTCGGGGTTAAGAGATCCTGAGAAAGCGTCCATTAACTCCGGGCTTTCGAGAAAATCGAGCCTGACGACCTTGTCGAAGCTACTGCCTAGCAGTTCTTGCAATAGAAAGGTTTTGCCCGTTTGTCTCGCGCCGTCAATCAGTAAAGGCTTCCTATTCGGCTTTTCTTTCCAAGCAAGGAGGTTTTCAAGTAGTGCTCGTTTCATCTAACCACCCCAGTTTAAGCGCTCATCTGATTGGTTGTTTATTACACAAAAACGCGCAACAAAATGCAAGATAAAACATTTTTACGCGCATAAAAGTGTAAATATAGACACTTTTATGCGCGTTATAGTGCTATTAGAGAGGAGTGTAAATGCTTGTGCCCAGGCGAGGACAACAGGTTGCACAGTTTCAGCCTGTTGGTGTTCACGTGCTAGAGCGTCACCTGTCTTGGCCGATTTCCCGTCAGTAATCCTGGCCAATTGATGCCAATTTCTAACTACCTTGATCACCACATACTCGTTCACCCTGAGTTTCTTTCGTTTATGGAAAGAAAGTTCTAACTCTCAACGTTATTTATCGTTTCATGGACTGCCTCCATGAAACGATAAAACCGCCTCGAAGGGCGGTTTTATCGTCCAGTACTAATGAAAAAACAGCTTACATAATCCTTTATCGGCTGACTGATTCTTGTTTTAGTTGCCAAACAGTCACTGAGCCGCTGACTTCATTACCCACAATCAGTAATGGGTAACCACTGGAGCTATCCTCGGCAGATACAAACTTCATACCTTCTGGCGCCAGGTCGCCGATCCCATCGCCCGGCTCCAGACCTTCAGTCAGTTCGCGATTAATAGCATACTCCACAAAGCGCACATCATAGGGGTTGGTGACGTCATAAACCATGATGCCACCCATCCTTTCCAGACCAACAAAGGCATAGGTGCGTTCACCGATTTGACCCAGAGTCAGAGCTTCCGGCTCGGCACCTTTATTTTCCGAACGCGAATCGCCTTCGTTTTCGTCATCATTGTTGTTAAAGGCATCCCCGTGAACCGATGCTGTAATGCGCGCCACATCGTCACCAGAATCAAAAACCACCAAACCATTGGTATCCCAAATGGTGAACGAACGCCCGCCATAAGCATAGGCCGCCTCGTACTCACCATCATTGTCCTCATCACCTAACTCTTTAGTGACACGCAGATCATCAAGGTCCGGATCGATATCCACGCCCGCTTCGAAGGTGATATCCTCAACTTTTACTTCATCAGTGTAGCTTAGACATCCGTCGTCATCGTCATAGTCTTCACCACCGGCCGCGGTACATGCCGCCTGATCAGCCACATCAAAGAAATATTCGCGAGCATCCCCCTCGTTAGCTGTGACCAGGAAGTCCGCACCTTTCCACTGATACGAATCAATGCTGTCAGGCATGTAGACTCCGTATAGGTTATCATATTGACCAAAGGTAACAGAGCCGTCTTCCTGGGGGTCTATCATCAGCGAACCCCAGTCTTTGAAGCCCAGCCCTTGAACCGATAACGTCAAATCATCCAAATTCACCACTGCCACGCCGTTGTTTTCCTGCAAGGTGACATACGCGTGACTGTTTGTAGTGGTCACGTACTCCGGCTCCAGGTCCTGAGCTACAGAACTGTCTATCAGGTTTCCATTAATAATGCGGCCATTAGGTGTCGGGAAATGCATTCCCATGGCTTCCAAATTGGCACGTTGATTATTAAACGTTTGGAAATTCACCAGGTCATTGGCTGCAGCACTCAGAGCATTACCCGACAAATTAATAACCGAAATTGAACCTTCCGGGTCATTACTAAAGTCACCATTTGGCTCACCTTCATTGGCCACCACTACAGTCGTACCATCCGGCGTAAAGGTTACCATATCCGGTAAGTAACCCACTTCAATGGCACCGACATAAGCAGGACTGCCACTATTCAATCCGCTGTAAAACAGCAATTCGCCGCGCACACCGTGACTGGCTTCCATGGCTACAGCCATCCAATCATCGCTAATGGCAATACTGTTGGCGCCATTCAGAGCTTTGCCATCAACATTCGTTTCAAGCAGTATAGAGCTGGTATTGAGATTGTTGGCGTTCAGTGGCCCATCAACAGGCTCAGACGATAGACTGGTCAAATCGATAACTTCAACGGTAGGTTCGTCGGCCGCGCTATTTATAGCATACGCCATTTGAGTATCAGCGTGGTACTGGACAATCTCCGCAGCGCCGTCAGGATCCTCTGGGTTAAGGACAGTACGGGCTATAACTTGCATGGTCAGACCTTGCGGCGCATCTTTTCCAGCAGCCCCTTGATCACCATTGTCCCCTTCCAGCATACAGCCAGACAAAACTAAAACGACAGACAGTGACAGTATGATATTGTTATACAAAGAATTGTGTCGCATCTCCAGTGCCTCCTATTGGTAGCCGCCTAATATGAACAGATTTTTTGACACAGATAGGACAGATTAATAAACAAACAATGAAGTTTTCTTTACGCATCGCCTGCAAACCGAATCATGTAAACGGTTAATTTACCGTTTACAGTGAAGGCGCTATATCAATACCAGGTCATCGTGGTTATATGAATGTGGGGAAAAATTGTCGCTTGTATTGTAGGGACGAATGAGGGAGCGGTCAGTTGTTGACTCGTTCCCACGCTCCCGCGTGGGAATGCATACTGAGCTCGCCCCCTGAACAGAAGTCGTGACAAAACCATCAAGCCGCACTTGTCGAGTTTGGTTACTCTGCATTCGCCATTAAAGAAGCTTGCTCATTTCTGGCACACCGTCGGCTTGCGTTAGCAAGTATTCACACTCTGTTTGGATGAGTGACACACATAGCTCTATGTGTTCACGTTCCCCATCGTCGATTCCTTGAGCATCGGTAAGGTCAATCGCTTCCTTCAGAGCATTTTTTATAGCACCAACGGTTTCTACCGTTATGGAAGCCATTTTGGTGCCTGAATAACCGAGCAGAGCACCGAACTCGGCTAAATCATAGCTGGTGATTGGACGTTGGAAGTTGCCTTTCGGCGGATTTTGAAAGCCTTCACTTTCCCAATCGCCAATCGACATTGCAAAATATTGAGGGATACTGGCGGCCCGCCCCTCATCAGCAGACAACTTACCGCTTCGCGAATTGCGCTTTGCTCCCTCTTGAGCAATGGCTTCTATGTTCACTAAGTCATAAAAAGGGGTCAGCTCTAGGCCTTTAGGGGTGACGAAGAAGCTAATATTTTTACCATGAGCGTCATAGTTTAGCGTTGCGAGATTAAAGAGCATCCATTGGGTAAGTTTTAGATTGGTAGTTACCGTGTCTATGGTTTTGACGCTCAGTAGACGCGGGAAAGAAACGCCATCACGCATATACACGCCATCGCCTTCATCCCCATTCTGACGCTCGTATTTGTAGCCTGGAGGTAAGTCAGTTGCCTGACAACCATCAATAACATGCTTTCGTTGAACGACATCACGAGTCGCGATATAGGCTCGATCGAACCGCTCTATGCTCAGTGTCCTCGTCTTCCCAATGCGAGTTAACTCAACATTAGCGACGTCCAAACCAGCTAGCTTGGCTAATGTCATGCAGAAGAACTCATTAACAGCAATGCACGGTGCTTTACCGCTTTCAAACTTCAGAATGTAGTTTGAACTTAATTTTCCTTCCCCAAACCCCCATTCATCGCCGCGCTTAAGTACGTTTAACTTATTTTGCACACCTGCAACCGAAAGGCGAATCTTACCGTCCCAATAAACCAATGGCGCTAAGTTACGCTCTAATCGGTCTACCAACTCCTCATTAGGTACAGGTCTAAAGCTGGTTTCTTGAGGCTCCGAACCTGGCACTCGAAAAGACAATGCACCAGATGTTTCCGCACCAAGTTTACGAATCAGCCCGAACGTGTTGCTTTTGGAGATAGTGGTGTTTTGTATCATCTCCTCAAAGGCTTCTCCTTCAGGAAGGAGATTTCTGAGATAGTTCTCGATACTGCGTGGAGAAGCCTGATCAACGAAAGGGATGTGTGGTGAAATCGGGAACCCCGTGTGTTTCCATTCATCTTCATAGATGAATGAGAACTCTGTTTCTGTTCCGACGGGGAGAATCAAACGGCCAATTTTGGTATTCGTACCGATAAATACATCTAACTGTTGTAACTTACTCATACCAACCGTCCTCACTGCTTATCACGCTGTTTTCCGCTTGGGAGATTATTTGGCTATGTGGACGAGCAAATAGGTTTAGGTCGATAAGGCGTAAAGACAACCCTAAGATGTCCATGAGGACAAGTACATTGGCAAAGGTGACACTGGTATCGCCTTTTTCTATCTTCATGACTGTTCTGCGAGATAAATTGGCTTTTGAAGCGAGATCATCAATACGCCAGCCTCTATCGGTGCGCTTTGAGCGAATAGCGCTCCCCAGCGTTTCCATACTGAACTCGGTATTCAAATCAGGCATAGGTTGTGCCTTTACCATCTTGCCTTTTTTCATAAGTGCCTTTTAGTGTACTTTTGTCACTTTTAAGTTCGCCTCATCATATAAGTTCACTATAACTCACTTTTGTCGTGAATGTATAAGAACTTATCTAAAAGTGTAATTTAAGTTACTTATGTTTGGTTTGCGAGTTCAATCTATCTTTGTGCTCTATGGGAGAGATTTATCCGCCAGAAGGACACATTTGGCAACAGCGTAGTATTCGAATTAGTATTGGGAGAAGACAGGGAAGAGTGCGTGATCGGGGCTTACCTGACCCATTACCTGACCCAAAATCGTCAGGTACAAAAAAAGGTTAGTAAACACTACGCTTACTAACCTTCTAGAATCTGGTGGCTCCTCCCAGACTTGAACAGGGGACCAATCGATTATGAGACGCTTTTTGGGTGTTTTTGCATGAACCGCAGTGAACAAGGAAGAACAATTTAACCCAATATTATCATGCATTTATGTCGTTTTCTTTGTTTTTCCTTGTTCATCAAAATTCATGGAAGTATGATTGATTTGCTACATATATGCTACACAGAAATCGATGGGTAGACACCAAGGACGCAAAGCATCATGCCTCTTAAAAAGAAGATCACCGCGAGCAGTATCAAGCAGTTTTCGGTTGAGGATAAACGCATCAACGATACTGAGATTCATGGCTTTCATGCTCGTATCTCAGCAACGGGGCGCATTGTTTACTACCTCTACTACCGACATGATGGCAAACAGGTTAACTACAAGCTCGGAACAGCGCACGACCTAACCCCAGCTCAAGCGCGTGATCTTGCTAAACAAAAGGCAGGTGAGGTTGCCAAAGGGAACAACGTGCATGATGAAAGGAAGCAAGCGCGCCAAGAAAGCCAACGCCGCAAGCACCTCAAACTCCCCGTTTACCTAGACGAGCGATACCTACCCTACCTGCAAACCCGTAATCCGAAAACGGCCCAGCGTATTGTGAACCACATTAAAAGCCGCTTTGCGTTTTTGATGGATAAAGAACTCGACCAAATTACCGCATGGGAAGTCGAGAAGTGGCGAAGTGAGCAACGGAAAAAGGGTAAAGCCGCGTCAACAATTAATCACAGTGTGAACTCACTTAAAGGCGCATTGTCTCGCGCCGTTGAATGGGGATTAATCGAATCACACGAACTGACCAAAGTGAAAGCTATCAAGGCCGACAATACCCGCCTACGCTATCTCACCGACATGGAAGAGAAGCGATTACGGCATGCTATCAAGCATCGAGACCAAGATATTCGCCTAGCACGCCGCTCGGCCAATGAGCATCGGGCTATACGCAATTATTCGTTGTATCCATGCTTAGATGATGTCACGTTCGTGGATTATGTAGAGCCTCTCATCCTGCTAGCTATCAATACAGGGCTACGCCGAGGCGAACTACTCAGCCTTGAATGGCGTGATATCTATTTTTCTGAACGCTATCTTCAAGTGCGCGGCGGGAATGCAAAATCGAAAGAAGGCCGCATAGTGCCACTCAACAATGAGGCCTATAACACACTGACAAGCTGGCGCGAACAAAACCCCGAGGCCATCTACCTCTTTGAGGGCAAAAACGGCCAACCGCTTACCGACGTTAAAAAGCCGTGGGGAACCGTGTTAGGGCTTGCAAATATTGAAGGTTTTAACTTCCACGACCTCCGACACCATTTTGCCAGTAAACTAGTGATGGCAGGCGTCGACCTCAATACCGTTCGGGAGCTACTAGGCCACGCCGACCTAAAAATGACGCTAAGATATGCCCACTTAGCACCAGAACATAAGGCAGCGGCTGTTAGCCTTATTGGGGGCTAATAGATGTTAATTGGACTAACAGATAAAGAAAGAGTATTGGATGCAAAACCGTCGCTTTTACCGCCTAGATGAAATCCACGATGTCACCCCTATTACCAAAGGCGACCTATTGGCCGCTGTCGAGGAAGGGCAGCTTTCACTGTGCGCTTGGGTAGATGAAAAATCGATGGGGGCGATGCTTGCGGCCAAAGAGGGCCATAGGGCTGCTCTGGCAAACCTGTTCGCCTACAAGGGCGTAATAGGCCTAACACAAGACCAGTCAATAGCCTGTATTCATTCAAAAACCGCCCCTATTCGTCACGCCCAAATATTGGAACCTGACCACGTAAGCCACTGGCGGGAGGTCAAAAACGATTTCCCAGACGCCGAGAACGGCCCATTTGCTCGGGTATCCTCCCTGCCCCAGAGGCCTACTGCCCCCTTTATGGCCTATGGGGCCATAGGCACCAAGGCGACCTATGGGCAAGAGGCGAGGCTACTGGCCCAAGCAGGCCCAGAGGAATGGAATCGTCAGGGATTTTCAGGCCTATGGGACGCCCTAGCCAAAACAGGTAGGGCGTTAGAGGCCAAGCCATTGGCGATAGATACTGACCAATTACGGTTTGATTTGCAGGCCGTCAATGCCGCCTTTGACCTACGCCCTGAGGGCGAAACAGGCCGAAGCATTTCTGTCCCTGATATGAGCAAAATTGAAACCAACCCCTTCAAAATCATGATTCGAAAAGTATTGGTAGGGGATCGAGACGCTGACGCTCTCAAGGTATGGTATGCCGTTAGGCGAGATCATGAAAACAACGCTCACCAGATTGACGAAGACGGCATCATTTCGGAAATAAACCGTGACGATATCAAATGGTTTGGCCGAGGAGATAAGATGAGAAGGTTGAGTTACAAAACCTTCTGCAACTACGTCTCAGCGGTACGTAAAACGCTTTAGCTAAAAACTCTCCCAACCAGCGTCCCAACCAGCGTCCCAAGCTAGTTGGGACGGTTACGGTATCTCCCAACGAACACACGGAGATATCGTTATGCACACTGAACACACTCATAAACGCGCATACACAGAACAAGAAACCGCTGCTTATATCGGCATGAGCCGTTCTTTCCTGCGTCAATCACGCATGGAGGGCCACCGACTCAACCGCACCGAAGCGCCACCATTTATCAAAATTGGCCGAGCGGTACGTTACCTAAAAGAAGATTTGGATAACTGGTTAGATCAGCATCGCAAACAGGCTCACCTCAGCTATGGAGAGCGTGAGCATGCCTAAGCTGAATAAACATCAACAATCGGTTATCCGTGCGATGCAAGCGGGACATTGGTTTGAGCTATGTGCCGATTATCGCGTCAATCAGGCCGGATACATTGGCTCAACAGGGTTTGATATGAAATTAAACCCACGCACAGTCTTTAAGCTCTATCGAGAAAAGCTCATCACGTACCGAACCACCTACCACTACGGTATCAAGTGGTATGTTTTTGAGCTCACACCAGCAGGGAGGGCATTGGATGTTAGCCATTCCTGAAACTGACTTTGCTCAAATTGACTGGGATGATAAGGCGTTCGTGAAAGAGCGCCTTTGCCGCTTGCCGGATAAAGCGCAAAAAATCCTGTTCAAGCACTATCGCGCCATTTCCAACAAGCAAGCGCGAAACACCTACCTACGCGAGCTCACCGACAGCCTGATGAGCAAGCTCACCGTGTCGCCCGAAAAGCTAAACCTCAATATCTCAGAAGACGCCTTGCGAGAAGAAGCGGAAAACCTTGTTGATTCCGCACTGGCGATTAGGCGTGAATTAATGGGTAACGAACAGCAAACAATCGCGACCCTACACGCCCT
This sequence comes from Salinivibrio sp. HTSP, assembly GCF_003390965.1. Taxonomy (NCBI): domain Bacteria; kingdom Pseudomonadati; phylum Pseudomonadota; class Gammaproteobacteria; order Vibrionales; family Vibrionaceae; genus Salinivibrio; species Salinivibrio sp. HTSP. Next base: position 1,801 of record NZ_PXUD01000033.1, on the reverse strand, counting down.
TTGTGCCAGCTTTGGCGTGCTGCCTCCCGATGAGGAAAAATACACCCTAGAGGGTCGGCTACGTCGTATGTCCGATAAATCATGGTGGCTGCGCAAACTTCGAAAGGCCCAGCGCAAGAACATTGAAACCGTGATGCGACACCTCAATGAAGTAAACCGTCGCAAGTCTATTTACTGCTCCGAAGAGACTCTAAGCGCCCGCGCTTCTCAGAAGTTTCACCAAGAGCAATACCTTGCAAATACGACTGTTACCAATCAACTAGGGCAAAGCTTTAGCCTGCTGGAATTATCGAAAAAGGGCGTCGCTGATCCGAAAATTCGCAAAACCGAGCTAATGGTGAGGGCGCGAGGTTTTGAAGACCTAGCCAATGAGCTCGGCCATGTGGCGACCTTTCTCACGATTACTTGCCCGTCTAAATACCACCGCAGCTATGCGACAACGGGCGATGAAAATCCAAAATGGGGAGGCTATACGCCTGCTGAGGCTCAGGATTATCTCAATGATATTTGGAAGCTTATGCGTGCCAAACTACAGCGCGAGGATGTGCGATTCTATGGCTTTCGGGTTGTGGAGCCACAGCACGACGGTACACCCCATTGGCATTTATTGTTGTTCGTCGAACCTGCCCACTATGACACCCTCATCACTACCATGAGAGATTACGCTTTACGGGAAGATGGCGACGAAACAGGCGCCGAGCAGCACCGCTTTACGGAAGTGAAGATTGATCCGAACAAGGGCTCAGCAACGGGGTATATCGCGAAATACATTTCAAAGAACATCGACGGTGATCATCTTGATGCTGGTATCTACGGTGAAGACCCGAAATGTGCAGCGGCGCGCGTCGATGCATGGGCGGCATGCTGGAGCATTCGCCAATTTCAACAGCTGGGAGGGTGTTCGGTGACGGTTTGGCGTGAATTGCGTCGCTTAAAGGCAATGATGGCAGAAAATCAGCTAGTGCAGGATATCCACGACGCAGCCGACAAAGGCAACTGGAAAAGCTTTACAGATCTGATGGGTGGCGTATTCTGCAAGCGCACAGAGCAAGCTATAGCCCCTCATTATGAGCTGGCTTTTGATAGTGATACAGGCGTGGTGAAAACGTCCATGTATAGCGAAGACGAGCTTTTAAAGGTGCTTAAAGGCATCTCAGCAGGCGGAAAGGCTATCATCACCCGCACCAACGAATGGCATCTGTCTTGAAGACAGATGCGCTTTTACTTGGAGTTCTGTGAATAACTGTATTTTATTGAATATTTAATATGGGCAACGCCGAACAAACCCTAACGCCTCGCACGGGCGGAGATGAAATGGGGAAGCTTTTAGGTAACTGCTGGCAAAGCTGAGCCCGAAAAGAGGCAGAGCTTGAGCCACCTTAGCAGGAGGGATTGCTGAAGCTTTTTAAGTGTTTTTCTTGATGTAAGCACGAAGATGAGCCCTTGCCGCTGATTCAGGCTTAAGGCCTCTTAGCTCAGTGTCACTAGTGCTCCCATCTGGCAGATAAACCGTCAATACATCATCAACTATTGAATATGCTGCTGTATGGACGACGCCTTCGTGTTCTATCGATATTTCTTCGTTCATTTCTTTCTCGACTGTTCTGCTTGAAAGCTTTTTCACTTCGATAGCATGAATGGACATCAAGCGTCTCTGTAACTGACTTCACTGTTCGATGCGTCTCATAATTCCATTCAACCGCTTTCAATTTGAAGTCTAGTGAATATTGCGCTGTTTTTTTTCCGTGTTATAGACTGGCATACTGACCTCCTCAGGTCGTCGATGCGTGTCCAGTAAAAC
>NZ_PXUD01000032.1:0-67052 GCF_003390965.1 Salinivibrio sp. HTSP | reverse complement strand
ATGCAAAAACGTGATTAATGTCATCATCATTTTTGTTGACAATATTACTTTTTTCTTTTTGTGCTAAATTTACAGGTTATTTTTGTGATATGTGCCGGTATAAAATATAGCTACGACACTAATAATGAGAGGTGAGTCAACAAATCCCCGTTATCAGTTCTGTTGAAAAAATGTGTGGTAAATTGACTGGGTACTTACTAGCCAGACGGTTTTGGCGAACCGTTCTACCACACACGTTCAATGAGAACATCAAACGGGGTATTGTTATGATATCATCTGATACCAAGATCAAGATACAGAATTTTGGTCGCTTCCTCTCGAATATGGTGATGCCCAATATCGGCGCATTCATCGCGTGGGGGATTATTACTGCACTATTCATTCCGACCGGTTGGGTCCCCAATGAGACATTGGCGGCCATGGTCGGTCCCATGATTACCTACCTACTACCACTGCTGATCGGCTACACCGGCGGTAAACTTGTTGGCGGCGAACGCGGTGCAGTTGTCGGTGCGATTACCACCATGGGGGTGATTGTCGGGACTGACATTCCCATGTTTATGGGCGCGATGATGGTTGGTCCATTCGGCGGCTGGGCGATCAAAAAATTCGATGCTTATGTCGATGGCAAAGTGAGAAGCGGGTTTGAGATGTTAGTAAATAACTTCTCCGCCGGCATTATCGGTATGCTTTGCTCGATTATCGCATTCTTCCTTATCGGCCCGTTTGTTAAGCTCTTATCCAGTGGCCTCGCGGCAGGTGTGGAGTTTTTGGTCTCAGCACACCTGTTACCACTGACCTCTATCTTTGTTGAGCCCGCTAAGATTCTTTTCCTCAACAATGCGATCAACCACGGTATTTTCTCACCACTTGGGATCCAGCAAGCCTCAGAGGCTGGCCAGTCTATTTTCTTCCTCATTGAGGCAAACCCAGGTCCTGGTTTAGGCATCTTGCTTGCCTACATGGTGTTTGGAAAAGGCACCGCACGTCAAACCGCGGGCGGTGCATCCATTATTCACTTCTTCGGTGGTATTCACGAAATCTACTTCCCTTACATTCTGATGAATCCACGCCTTATTCTTGCCGCGATTGCGGGTGGTATGACAGGTGTATTCGTTCTCACTGTGTTTGATGCAGGTATTGTGTCGCCCGCCTCTCCTGGCTCTATTTTTGCTGTGCTGTTAATGACGCAAAAAGGCTCGATTGTCGGCGTCTTGGCGTCAATTATTGCCGCAGCCAGCGTGTCATTTGTGGTCGCCGCTTTACTGATGAAAACACAGAAAAGCACAGAGGGTGAAGGTGACGAGGCCTCACTTGATGAGGCAACCGCCAAAATGAAAAACATGAAATCAGGCGCTAAAGCAAGCACCTCCGCCCCCTCTTCTGCGCCTAAAGCCACAGTTAACTTTGCTGACGTAAAGCATATTTTAGTTGCCTGTGATGCTGGCATGGGCTCTAGTGCCATGGGTGCCAGCTTGCTGCGTAAAAAGGTGCAAAATGCAGGCTTAGATATTGGTGTCACGAATATTGCGGTCAATAGCCTGCCTGAGGATGCGCAGATTGTGATCACGCATAAAGATCTGACCGAGCGTGCACGCACTCACGCGCCAACCGCACACCATATTTCACTCAATAACTTTTTAGACGGCGATGTTTACGGCCAGTTGGTTACCCAAATTCTCGCCGCACAGTATCCCGCCGCCAACGATCCACAAGTGCTTCAAGTTCCGACGACGGCGGCAAATGACGACAGTTTTGAGCCAACCCCGGCACCTGCTTTTCAACTTCAGCGTAAAAACATTCATCTTGGCTTAACGGCCACAAACAAGGATGAAGCGATTCGATTTGCCGGTGAGCAACTTGTCAAACTTGGCTACGTAGCGCCTAATTATGTCGACGCGATGTTTGAGCGCGAGGCATTAACCCCCACTTACCTCGGGGAGTCGATCGCCGTTCCTCATGGCACCGTTAAAGCAAAAGACGGTGTCAAGCAAACCGGCATTGTGGTGTGTCAGTATCCATCGGGTGTGCAGTTCACCGACGACAAAGAGGATATCGCTAAGTTGGTGATTGGCATTGCCGCCAAAAACGATGAACATATTCAAGTAATTACCGCCATTACTAATGCGTTAGATGAGCCTGATGCAATAGATATTCTCACCAGTACTGACAGTATTGACGAGATCCTCAATCTATTGAGTGATGACAGCGTCACCTTTATGACGTCATCCCATTAATCAACCCAATAAGCAGGCCACCTCGGTGGCCTCTCATCACCACCGTTTTTAGTTTGAGGTAAATATTATGAAAAATGCTGTTCATTTTGGTGCCGGCAATATCGGCCGCGGCTTTATCGGAAAATTGCTCGCAGATGCCAATGTCGAGGTCACCTTTGCCGATGTCGATGCGCCCCTCATTGACCAACTCAGTCACAAACAAAGCTACAACGTCAAAGTGGTAGGTAACGACTGCCATATCGACACGGTTTCTCATATCACGGCAGTCAATTCGGCAAGTGATGATGTTATCGAAAAAATCGTAAAAACGGATTTAGTGACCACGGCTGTTGGCCCTAATGTGCTTGATATTATTGCCAAGACCATCGCCACCGGCATTGAAAAACGTTTCGCATCCGGCAATGAGGCCCCACTAAACATTATTGCCTGCGAAAACATGATCCGTGGTACGTCGCATCTCAAAGGCGAAGTCTATAAGCACCTTGACCCCGCATTCCATGAGAAAGCAGACGCACTGATTGGTTTCGTCGATTCCGCAGTTGATCGCATTGTGCCGCCGGCGGAAGCGGCGAACGATGATCCCTTAGAGGTCACGGTAGAAAGCTTCAGCGAGTGGATTGTGGATGAACAACAGTTCAAAGGCGACATCCCAGATATTGCAGGGATGGAGAAGACACAAAACCTCATGGCCTTCGTCGAGCGTAAGCTTTTCACCTTAAACACGGGCCATTGCATCACGGCGTATTTGGGTTGCTTGAGCGGCCACCGCACCATTCGTGAAGCCATTACCGATCCGAAAATCCGTGATTTGGTGAAAACAGCGATGCAAGAAAGCGGCGAAGTGCTTATCCAACGCTACGGATTTGACCGCGCCGCTCACCAAGCGTACATCGAGAAAATTTTGGGGCGTTTCTCAAACCCCTATTTGGTTGATGAGGTCGATCGTGTTGGTCGCCAGCCTATCCGAAAACTAAGTCAGAACGATAGGCTTATCAAGCCATTACTGGGTACAATAGAATACGGCACAGATAACCGAGCCCTATTAAAAGGGATTGCCGCAGCATTGAAATACACCAATCACACCGATCCACAAGCTGAAGAGCTTCAAGCTTCATTGGCTGAGGTGGGCGTAAGAAAGACGCTGGCGACATACACCGGCTTGGCAGAGGAAAGCCCTGAAGTTGAGGCAATTAACACCCTGTACCAGCAATTGTAAACCGCGCATTTTACAGGGGGAGTTTAGCTCCCCCGTTATAACAATAAGCAGTATTGAGTCTATGGCAGAAAATTTCGACGAAACAGACATCATTGAACGATTAAACCAAGCGCCAACCGTCCGTGGCTTTTTTGTTGCCGCGGTGGATACGTTTGAGACAGCTATTGATGGCTTAATCAAGCGGGTTTTTCGCAAAGATAACTTTGCGGTGGAATCAGTGGTGGGGCCTTTACTGCACGACACTGGGCCGCTGGGGGATCTTTCTGTGCGATTGAAACTCTTGTTTGGTCTAGGCGTGTTATCAGATGACGCTTATCACGATATTGAACAAATTATTAAACTTAAAAACCAACTGAGTAACGATGCCGACGATTACCAATTTACCGATCCTAAGGTGCTCGATGCCGTCAAAAAGCTGCGCAAAGCGAATACGATGGGCATGCTTTCGCTCGATATTGGCCCGCCGGAAGATGACGTAGATATCGAATTCTATCAGCTGCAACTGCAGCGCCAACAGCAGGTGATCCGCTCAGGATTGTCACTCGCCATCGTGGAAATCTGCAATGAATTAAGCAAAGAAAGCCCTTTTTAATGCGCCAACGTTCACCATCACTAATGAAGCAAATAGCCTGAAAGGGTTAGCCACACGCCTAGCGCGAACGCGCCACCGAGAATCAGGGCTTCCAATAAATAAGCCTTAATCACACTATATAATTTCATACCTAACCAATCTTTTTATCTTTCGGGTATCAAATCAAAAAACGATGCACTTTGTCCATCATTATATACAAAAAGCGCTATATCGGATCATATAAGGCTTGATATAGATTGATTTTTAGGCATAAAAAAAGCGAGCCACGAAGCTCGCTTCATTAACAGAGGAAGAGGCGACAATCAGGCCATTGCCATGGCTTGTTGCGCGATCACCAGCTCTTCGTTGGTTGGGATCACCAATGCTAGCGGTGACGCTTGGGTGGTGATTTGTCCTGCGGCACCAGAACGCGCGGCGGCGTTGGCATCGGCATCCGCTTGATAGCCGAAAATGGCCAGCTCTTTGAGGATCATCTCACGCACTGGCAGTGAGTTCTCGCCAATTCCGCCTGTGAAAACAATCGCATCCAGGCGAGATAAAGGCACCATGTAACTTGCGATGTATTTTGCTACGCGATAAGCGAACATTTCTAGCGCCAATTGTGCACCTTTGTGGCCCTGCTCTGCCGCCTCGACCAAGCCTCGACAATCGTTCGTCAATTCCGAAACACCCAATAAGCCTGCTTTGTCGAGCAGTTCATGATGGATCTCATCGGTACTCAGGCCTTTTTTGGAGAGAAACTCTAAAATGGATGGGTCGATATCGCCACAGCGTGTGCCCATCATCAATCCCGCCAATGGCGTGAAACCCATGCTGGTATCGACACTTTGGCCATCTTTCACCGCACACAAAGAGGCACCGTTGCCAAGGTGTACGGTGATTACGTTGGTTTGCTCAGGTGCTTGGTTAAGCCATTTAGCGGCTTCACGACTCACATAATAATGGCTGGTACCGTGGAAGCCGTAACGACGAATGCCATAATCATTATAGAGCTGACGCGAGATCGCGTAGTGATACGCTTTTTCCGGCATGGTTTGATGGAATGCGGTATCGAAAACCGCAACTTGCGGCAAGCTTGGGAAGGCTTTGCGTGCCGCTTTGATGCCCACTACATGCGCGGGATTATGCAATGGCGCCAAGGCTTTTAGCGCATCAATTTGTGCCAGTACGGCATCGTCTATCAAGGTGGCTTGACTGAAGGTTTCACCGCCGTGTACCACCCGGTGGCCAACGGCCTGCAGTTTGTCACTCAACTGGTTGCTTTCGATAAGGCCCACAATGATGTCCATGGCCTCTTGGTGGTGGTTGCGTCCTGCACTTAAGGTTTTCTCGGTTTTTTCACCGTCGACTTTCCAGCTCATCCGCGCGTCATCGCGCCCAAAGCATTCTCCAGCGCCGGAAATCACAGCATCGCCAGTTTGCGCATCCATCAGCGCGAATTTTAATGACGAGCTACCTGAATTAATAACGAGTACCAGTGCATCACTCATAGGGTTACCTTATTGGCAGAATTAGGGTCACGGCTCACTACCGTCACCCCATTATTAAAATATTTTTGAATAATTCAACTGTCGTTATAGTAATAGCATAATTGCGCAACAATTTACTGCTTAAGATCAAGCTAAGTGCGCACAGACTAGGCAAAAAATAAAACCGATAGATAGCTCACGACAGCGACAGCCAACACTAATGAAAAATAAGTAACCAGGGCACGTCTCCGGCGGATCCAAGTCCCCACGCCCGCGAATATGCTGCGATGTGGACCCGTCATCCCTAGGCTGAGAGCATATTGATGAGCTAGACGTTGGTGGCCTTGCGCATATAACCGCTCAAGCAGCTGGTGGACATGCGCCACTGAGCAGTGACCCAGCACGGCCATACACTCCTCATGAGGCATGACCGTGAGCAATTCAACTTGCTTGTTGAGCTCATATTGCAAAAAGGCATTGCGAGCAGCCACGATTTCTGACGTTGAAAAAGTGGTCGGTTCAGTAAAAGCGTTGTTCATTACCGTCATGGCGAATCTCCCGATTGGCAGCAGGTAACGACCATCAACAACATAGTGCCCAGCAGGGCAGAGTGATGTATAACAGCGAGAGGAGAAAAACAAAGCAGGCGGGGCCAACTATCAACGACAGTCGGTAACAATGAAATGTAGCAATACCAACAGTCGCTATTTTTCTCCGTTAAGACTCGGAGGATGGTCGGTATTGTTCATGGTTATCTCCAAATACATGTGTTGCTTAGAAAGCATGACAACTATACCAAAAAACGCAGGGACTGTCTGTCAACGGAAGGTCATCTCTCACCCCATAGCTCGATCAATAATAGCCATGACATTAGGATTTCGTTTCAGCTCGCTGACGACATAACAACACACTGGCGCCCAACAGTTGCGAAAAAGCGACCGTTAAATCGGTTTGCATTTGTTGTTCGCACTCTTGCTGTAGTGTTTTTAAACATCTGAATGCGGCACCATTATCGGCTTTGCCGCTGATTAACACATAAAAACAAAGCTTTAGCGTTGCTTTAAACTCACCCTCGGCATGCATCGCTTGCATCCAGCTTTTCATAAACGCATTGATGGTACTGCGAGTATCGAGGGGCGTACGCAGGCTCTCCACCAAAAAAGGCTCTAATGCGACCATAAAATCTTGCTTGCGGGGAAAGTGGTGGCTGATCCCGGTGCGCGATACGCCTGTCGCTTCACTGAGCGTGGTATAAGACATTCCTTCATAACCAAGCGCCAACAGCTGCCGCTTCGCCTCTGCCAAGATAGTCTCAATGGTTTGCTGTGTTTGGGCTTTACTGCGTTTTGGCATGCGTAATCTGTTCTCCCCGTCAATCGCCGTCATTGGCGCTGTGATGACACGCGCGCCACTCGGCTCGCGGTCAGGCTAACTCACGAAAAAGTCCCGCCCCTTTTAAAATAGTACAGACTGACTCACTCAGCCTGACACTAACGCTTTACCAAGACGCTGAAGCGGATCAAACTTCCAAAAACCTTATTGAGAAGAATATGAAAAAACTGAAAAATCCGAAGCAAATCACTGCAAATAGTGCCGTCAGTCATAATTTGAACACGTGTTTAAATGATTATCTTGCTTCTCCTCGCCCCTGATCACTAAATTAACATTATTATAACGTTTAAACGTAGTCTTACGTTGCGACAATGAGGAAGTCCAATGTCACATATCAAACCGAACGATCAGATCCTGCGGTGGGCCGATGAACGTCCAAGCCATGTTTTTCTGCGCCAAATTCACGGCCGCCGCTTCCATGACTACACCTTTGCTGATGTGGCCGACCAAGCATTGCGCATGGTTACCGCACTGCGTGATATGGGACTGAAACCCGGCGATAAAGTCGCGCTCATCTCCAAAAACTGCGCTGAATGGTTTATTGCCGACTTAGCGATGATGATGGGCAGTTATATCAGCGTGCCGATATTTCCCACGGCCGGGACAGACACCATTGACCATGTGGTGACCCACAGCGAATCGAAAGCCATGTTTGTAGGCAAGCTTGATGACAGTAAAGCCCTGAGCGCCTCACTGGAAAACATGCCAGGCTTAAAGACCATTGCCTTTCCCTATCCCACAATTAGCTGCCATTACGAGTGGCATGATTTGATCGCCAACCATGAGGCATCAGATGAGCGCCCTGTGCATCAAGACAGTGATGTGATGTCCTTGGTGTACACCTCGGGCACATCTGGCTTACCTAAGGGGGCGATTTTAAGTTATGGCGGCTACTGCTGGTCCGCTCAGCGTTTGATTGACCATATTGGCATTGAGCCTGATGACCGTTTGTTCTCTTATCTCCCACTGGCGCATATTACCGAGCGGGTTTATATCATGGGGTCAGCAATTATGGGCGGGATCCCTACCGCTTTCCCAGAGTCACTCGATACCTTTATCGAAGATGTCAAAATGCATCGCCCCACCTTGTTCATTTCTGTTCCTCGGCTTTGGACGCTGTTCCAGCAACGTATTCAAGAAAAGCTGCCGGACGGCAAACTCAACCTCCTGCTTCGCATTCCGTTGGTCAATAACCTGATCAAAAGCAAAATTGCAAAAAACCTCGGATTGGATCAGGCGCGCGTATTGGGCTGTGGCTCGGCGCCTGTCGCTCCTGCCCTGCTGCAATGGTATGAAAAACTTGGGTTGCACATTACCGAAGCGTGGGGCATGACTGAAAGCTATGCCTACAGCACCCTCAATTATCCGTTTAGAGCAGACAAAATCGGTACTGTAGGCAATGCAGGTCCCGGCGTTGAAATCAAGATTGCTGACGATCAGGAGATCTTAGTCAAAAGTCAGGGGCTTTTTAGCGGCTATTACAAAAACGAAGAAGCCACCGCAGAAACCTTGGTAGATGGCTGGTTGCATACCGGCGATCTCGGTGAACTCGACAACGAGGGATATCTCAGTATTTCGGGTCGCAAAAATGACACCTTTAAAACCGCCAAAGGTAAGTTTGTCGCGCCCGTGCCGATTGAAAAGCGTTTGTTCGAGCTCTCTAATGCCGAGATGCTCTGTGTGATCGGTTCAGGCATGCCTGCGCCTATTCTGCTCGCGTTGCCACACCATTTTCCACATTTTGACCGCGCGCGTTATGAGCGCCGGGTGAAGAAGGTGATTGATACCATCAATGGGGAGCTGGAGTCACACCAGCAAATCAAAGGCGTATTGATGATTAAAGAACCTTGGAGTATTGAAAACGGCAAACTCACGCCGACGCTGAAAATTCGCCGCCACAAGCTGGAGCAAGAGTATCATGATATCGGTACTCACTGGCCAAAAGGCACCTTGGTGCAATGGGAAGAAGACTGGGACTGATCCTTTCACTCATCGCCTGATAACACTCACCCACTATTGCACGTGTTGGCATAAACACGAATAGTGGGTGGTGTCTTTATCAGTATCTGTATTGCTGCCATCACTACAGCGTGCTACAAACACTGCAAAACCTGACCTGCCTCAATGTGCCACAACCCAGACTTTGCTAAAGATCATGTTATCGACTTACAGCAGGCCACCAGCACGTTTTTCACGCCTGCTGCTTTTAACGTAGGGAAATACCATGAAAGAGAACCAAACCGATACCTGTGATGCATGTGGTGTTAGCGCTGAAATAGGTTACATTATTTCTGAGGGCGACGAAGTGGCAGACGTCACCATTCAAGGCGAGAGCAAAGACGCGGTGCAAGCGCGCTTCGAGCAATACCTCGCCCTCGCAGAGAGCATTAATCCTGCCGTTAAGCATGATTTTGATCCGCAACAGTTTGATGGCAATGGCGCGCACATTAAATTGCAGTTTGAATGCAGTGCCGAAAAGCTGATCTTTGAATTGCGCAGTCGTGGGCTGAATAACGCGTAAGTATTACACGAAAACCACAAGCATGTCAGCGGTTAAAGCAACAGGGTGCTTTCTCACACCCTGTTGCTTGCTGACAGCCATTTATAAGCGCAAGCTTTGCCAAGCTTCACACATCTCACGGAAAGTGGTTGCATCTCCTTCGGGCCGATCTGGGTGCCACTTGAGCGCCATTTTGCGCCACTGACGCCGAATTTCATGCTCACTGGCATTCTCATCCAAACCCAACACTTTTAACGCCTTATTGCGCTCCAACATCGCCTCGCCCGACGCCTCATTGCCGATATGACGCTGGTAGTGCTTCCAAAACGAAGACAACAGTTCTTTAACGTCATCTTGGCTGGCGTCATAGTTATTCCAGTCCATGTAGTAATCACGCAACGGATCCTGGTAATCAATTTCTTTGGCCACAAAGCCACTGTTGCCAACCCGCCATTGTAGCTGGATATCCATTGACTCAACCTGCAACCACTGCTGCGGCAACAACATTTCTTGTAGTTGATACAAGGCATTCATGATCAGGAAGTTGCGTTTAAATAAATCAAGGTGGGGGTCAGCATCAAGCTGGGCCATCATGGTGTCTTTTTGCAGCTCACCTAATAGATGGTGCACTTTCCAACTTTGTCGCGTTGATTCTAGAATACTGAGTATTGGCCAAATCAGGGGGTTGTCTATTTCATCCCGTTTTTCAGCAAGCATGACGTTCATCCTCTGTCACTGGCCAGCTACCTTGAACCGGCATCTCGTGGGGTTGGTTGTAAAGCCACCTTATTAAGGTATAAACCAATTCTGGCTATTTTGTAGCAAATATTGGGAAGTCCCTTTTCGCGGCACGCATTTTTAAGCGTGCTTTCCGCCATCATAATGACACTTCCAACGTTGCCGGTTAAATATTAAGCATATCCGGTGCCAACTTATGACGAAAAAGAGACCGTTTTGGCCCATTTAAGCCCAGTCTGATCGGTTTATATAGAATGCTCACGACTAGGCCTGTACCTTAAACCGTGCAAACCCCATAATTTTTGTCATCTCATTCGCATTCTGCCCAGAACTCCATTAATCTCTCTACAAGGACAGACTAAATAACCACTTTTCTATGACAGCATCTTCAACACAATGTGAGGCCTGCAGGGATGCGCAGGCACTCGCATTCGATTTCACCATGGCATTCCAACCCATTATTCGGCTTTCCACGCATTCCATTTATGCTTACGAGGCGCTTGCCCGAGGCAAGGACGGTAGCGGCGCGGGCAGCGTGTTTAAGCATGTTAACGCAGAGAATCAGTATCAATTTGATCAAACCTGTCGGATCAAGGCAGTCAAACTCGCGGCCGAACTATCTATCCCTTGTTATCTCAGCATTAACTTTATGCCCAATGCCGTGTACGAGCCAGAGCGCTGTATCCGCACCACGCTGAAAGCCGCGAATGACTATAATTTCCCACTCGAACGGATTCTGTTTGAGTTCACCGAAGGGGAAGAAATCCTTGATTACAGTCATATTCAGCGCATTATTCGTTATTACCGCTCACAAGGCTTTTTAACTGCAATTGACGATTTCGGTGCCGGTTACTCCGGCCTTACCGCGCTTGCCAGCATTAACACCCATATGATTAAACTGGATATGGCGCTTGTGCGAGATATTGACACTGACGTCACCAAGCAAACCATTGTGCGCCACAGTGTCGCCATGTGCCACGAGCTAAGTCGTCAAATTATTGCCGAAGGTGTTGAAACAGAAGCCGAGCTTCAATGCCTGATTGATTTAGGCGTCGACTTCTTTCAAGGCTATTACATTGCTAAGCCAGGTTTCGAAAGCTTACCGCCTATCAATCAAGTACCTGGGCTCGAAGCCTTCCACTGTCAATAAGCTGACGGCTCAACGAGTCTTGGCACTCGCTGTTTTAACTGCCTCACAAACACAATTGATAATCTTTCTCAGCAACCATTTTTCGAGGTACACTGTTACGCAATGACGGCGTTGAAAAGGTATTAAGAATGAATGGTGAATCACTGAACGCGCGTGGCCTCTCCCGGCGTCAATTTTTACGAACGACCGCAGCGGTGGCAGCCCTTTCCACTTTGCCTGCTTGCTCCTTAGTCTCTGCCTCTCGGCAAAACGGGCAGTGGGAATACCATTTAAGCGCTGAGCCCAGTCAGGCTGAGTTGGTTCCTGAGCATCAGACCGATGTACTGGCCTTCAATGGCGAGACGCCAGCCCCCACTATACGCTGCCGCCAAGGTGAGCCAGTGACCATTCACTTCACCAATAACCTCAATGAACCCACCACCATTCACTGGCATGGGCTACGCATTCCCATTGAAATGGACGGTGTTCCTTTCTTGTCCCAAGCGCCTATTCAGCCCGGTGAAACCTTTACCTATCGTTTTACCCCACCGGATGCCGGCACCTTTTGGTACCACCCGCATATGAACTCAGTGGTGCAGTTGGGTAAAGGGCTGGTCGGTGCGATTGTGGTCGAGGAAGCCACACCGGTTGTGTTTGATGAAGAGCACACACTGACACTCAAACACTGGCATCTTGATCGTCAAGGTAACTGGAAAGATCTCGCTATCCCTCGCTATAGCGCGCGTATGGGCACGCCTGGCGAGTGGGGCACCGTAAATGGTATTCACCATCCCGAATACACACTGCAAGAAAAGGCAACCACACGATTGCGCTTAGCCAACGTGGACAATACACTCACCTATCCCATTCAAGTGCGCGGCGCAGAAGCCTGGATAATCGCTATCGATGGTAACCCGATTGCCACACCACGCCGCTTGGAGACGCACAAGATAGCCCCAGGGATGCGGCTAGATATTGGTCTGATAGCACCCAATGCTGGTGAAACAGTTGAAATAATGCACATGAAAGGTGACTTTCCTTTCTTGCTGGCAAGCTTTACCGCCACACCGTCAACGTTAACAGAGAAGCCCCTACCCACTCTGCCGCTCAATCCCGTTGCAAAACCAGATTTAGAGAATGCTGAAACCCGTCATTTTGTGTTTGAGTGGGCTGGCGCCATCACGCCTGCTGATAAGCAAGGGAAGGGAAAACACGAGTTTTGGTTGATGAATAAACGCGCCTGGGAAGGAATGAGTAAAGGTAATATTCCTGAGCCGATCGCCAAACTGGAACGCGGAAAGACCTATATCTTCGATTTAAAAAATGTCACCCAGTACCATCACCCTATTCACCTGCACGGACACACCTTTACTGTGCTGGAAATGGATGGCAAACCAGTCACACCATTTCACACTGACACCGTGTTGTTGGGTAAAAATGGCCACGCCAAGGCAGCGTTTGTGGCCGATAATCCGGGCCGATGGATGTATCATTGCCATGTTATTGAGCACATGAAAACGGGTCTGATGGGGTTTGTCGAAGTCACCTAACGAACAAATCACACACATGAAAAACGGCGAGCACTTGGCTCGCCGTTTTATGTCGTCACTCGGTTTTCACCCGCTGCGATTAACTGTCCTTTTCCGTTTTAAAACGATTAACTAACTCTGATAGCTCTGAGGCCACCATACGCAGCTCGGCAGCTGTGGCATTGGTTTGCTCTGCCGTTGATGCTGCACTGTTGGCACCTTCTAGCACACTGGTCACATTCTGATTAATATCTTCCGATACTGAGTGCTGCTCCTCGGTGGCCGTGGCAATTTTTGCCGCCATGTCGTGAATTTGCCCTACCAAACTTTGGATGGTGTCAAAGACGCTCAAGGCCTCTTCCGTCGCCTCCGTGGTGGTTTGTGAGTGCTCAACACTGCCTTTCAGCTTCTCGGAAAGCTGATTCGTGCGCTGGGTTAAGGCCTGCAACAGCTCATCAATCTCTTCCGTTGATTTGGTGGTTTTTTGTGACAGCACCCGTACCTCGTCGGCCACCACGGCAAAGCCTCGCCCATGATCACCCGCACGCGCTGACTCAATCGCCGCATTAAGCGCAAGCAAATTGGTTTGTTCGGCAATGCCTCGAATGGTATCTAGCATGGCGGTGATATTATCGTTCTCTTTGGTCAGCTCAGCCATCGCGCTATCCGCTTCGTTTAGCGTGGTGGCCATTTCTTGCACCGCTGCGCGCGTATTATTCATCAAGGTCATGCCACGATCGACCTCCGACTGACACTGCTGGGCAGAATCCGCCGTTTGATTGCAGTTTTGAGAGACTTCGTTGGCGGTGGCCACCATTTGGTGGAAGGCGGTGGCGATTTGTTCTAACCCTGAGCGCTGTTGGTGACTGGCGCCGTCCAGCTGTTCAGCAAATTGAGTGGTTTGATCGGCATGAGACGACAGCGTGGTGGATCTGTCCTTGATACCGACGATCAACTCTTGAATCACATCCACAAACTGATTAAAGGCACCCGCCGTTTTACCCAACTCATCCTGGCTGCGAACCGGTAAACGCTTGGTCAAATCACCATCACCGCTTGCCGCATCACTCAGCCCATCACTGACGGCAATGATAGATGCAGATATACGTTGAATCATAAAGTAACCAAGCACACCAAACACGACAACAAGGATCAGACTGATGGATAAAATAACGGTTTGCAGCCGGGTAACCTGGCCTAGAACTTCTTGCTGCGGCACAACCCCAATCAAACGCCAGCCACTTTCTGGTGCTTTGTATTGGTTGACAAAGTAATCTTCACTACCAAAAGAGACGGCGGTAAGTGACTCGCTAAAATTGCCGCCGCTGTAAACACTGTCGACACTCTGGGCAGGTTCAAAGTTATTGTCTGGGTTGTTCGGGTCAGCAAGCACCGTGCCTGTGTCTTCCACCAGCACAATATACCCCGACTCACCGAGGGTGACGTCACCTAACATATTTGTCAGTGCTTCTAGCGTGACGTCCACACCAATCACACCACTCAGGCCGTCTTGGGCTTGAAATTCCATGACATAATCAAGGAGGGGGGCACCCGTCGTCGCGTCTTGATAGGCAGGCACCCTAACTGGGTCATTTCCGCTTCCCTGGCCCGTCTGGTACCAAGGACGCTGACGAGGATCATAGTTGCCAGACTCCCCTTGCGGCCACTGAATGTACCCACCATCACTTAGCCCAAGGAACACATACGCAAAATCTTCTCGTGACTCGCCCATCGCCTCTAGTAACCCATACGCCCGTGCCTCAGCAGGACTATTTTGCTTGGAGGTCATGGCTTTAGTCGATCCCATGTATTTGGTGACAGAGCTGTCTAAACGTTGAAGGGCGTCGCTGTTACCCAGCATCTTGGCGTTTGCCGCCAACCCTTCTAAGTAAAATTTAAACGCGTTGCCGATGTGCTGCATTTCTTTGTACGAGCTTTGCTCATAGCTTTGCAACGTACTCGTTCGGAACTGATAGAGTGATACAATAGCGACGATAAGTGTGGGCAGGATAACGCCTGTCAGGACGACAACGAGTAAGCGCTTTTTAATACTCATACTGACCTCCGTCAGTGACAGCACATAGGAACATGTTGGTCAAAAGGTTAAGTGTGTTGTTTTAAATTAGAACAACCATTAATGACAATCTAATAAATAACTTATTTTCTCTCTCTTTTACCACGAAACGGTATCGAGATGATTGCTTTTTTAGACAAATGCAGTGGCTAGGCAGACACGGATTGCATGATGGCCAAAAAGCCATTACATTAGACAAGACTAAATTAAAAGGGCAACTTCATGACCAAGAAAAACTATCAGGAAATCAATCAGCAACAACTGGCGCTCAATAAACAATTTAAAGCACACAGCAGTGACACCCTGTCCGCATTCGGACAGCTGCATCGGGCAGCAATGGCTGAAGGTGATCTCGATGTAAAAACCAAAGAGTTGATTGCACTAGGGATTGGTATTGCCGCGCGCTGCGATGGCTGTATTGGTGCCCACGTGGCCGCCGCCCTCAAACATGGCGCGACCAAGCAAGAATGCGTAGAGGCCATTAACGTCGCGATCGTAATGGGTGGCGGCCCGTCATTGATATACGGCTCTCAAGCACTGGAGGCGGTCGAGCAACTGAGTGAAGCGTAGCACTTGAAATAAACAACATAAAAAAGCGCAGTCGCTGCCAACTGCGCTTCTTCATCTATATAAGCTACCGATTTAGCCGCGATAATACCGCTGCGGTACAAAGGGCATTTTTTCGACTGTCATGGGCAGTTTTTTGCCACGTACTTCCGCGTATACCTCGGTGCCGGGGATAATAAACTCAGGTGGGAGGTAACCCATCGCCACGGGCATCCCTTTAGTAGGGCCAAAGGTGCCGCTGGTGACTACGCCAATTTCATTATCGTCTGCATCAAATAGCTTGCTGCCTTCACGCACAGGGGCTTTGCTTTGGCCCACCAGCCCAATGCGCTTGCGGCTCACCGCTTTGGTCGCAATTTGTTCAAGGATTTTCGCCTCACCGGGGAAGCCACCCGCACGCTCACCATCCGCACGACGCACTTTACTAATGGCCCAAATCAAGGTTGCTTCAACCGGCGTCGTGGTGGTATCCAGATCGTGCCCATACAGGCAAAGGCCGCACTCAAGGCGTAGTGAGTCACGCGCGCCGAGCCCAATCCATTCCACCTCATCGTGGGCTAACAGGGCTTTGGCGAGTGACTCTGCATGTTCGGCCGGTACAGACACTTCAAACCCATCTTCGCCGGTGTAACCTGAACGACTCACCACGCAGTGAATGCCATCAATCTCAACAGGCTGAATGTCCATGAACACCATGTCATTCACCTTCGGGTTGAATGTCGCCAGCACTTGCGCCGCCTTCGGGCCTTGAAGCGCCAGTAAGGCGCGATCTTCAACCACCTCGACAGAGACATCCCCTTTCAAGTTGTCGCGCAGGTGCTGAATGTCTTGTGCTTTGCAGGCCGCGTTGACTACCAGAAAGAGGTGATCGCCGAGGTTGGCAATCATTAAGTCATCCAAAATGCCGCCCTGCTCATTGGTGAATACGGCATAGCGTTGTTTACCTTGAGGGAGATCCAACACATCAACTGGGACGAGCGCTTCCAATGCTTTGGCCGCGTCCGTGCCATGAAGACGAATTTGCCCCATATGGGAAACATCAAACAACCCTGCATGCTCACGGCAATGAAGGTGCTCTTTGCGCACACCCAGCGGATACTGAACTGGCATGTCATAGCCAGCGAACGGAACCATTTTTGCGCCCATATCAAGGTGCAGGCGGTGTAACGGGGTCGTGAGTAACTCTGCCATTATTCTCTCCATATTGTGCCCGCAGGCATCTTGCCCACGTTAAGCAATGCGTTTATGTGGTTAGTTAAGACGCTGTTACCCATAAGATCAGTGCATCGTCATCACTGACGGAAGCTAGCATGTGCCCCATGGTGGCGTCGTAATATACGCTGTCACCCTCATTGAGAGTGATCGCTTCATAAAACTCAGAAAAAAATTGGATGCTGCCTTCCAGCACCAATAAAAACTCTTCCCCGTCGTGTCGAATCCAGTCGCTATAATCCTCAAACGCACGTGCCCTGACCCGCGACTTAAACGGCATCATCTTTTTGTTGCTTAGCTGTGTTGCCAATAACTCATGTTCGTAGGTACCCGTAGGGTGTGCTTTTCCTTGACCCGCTAGCGTCACATCTCGCCGACCTGTTGCTTGCCGCTTTTTTGGTGGGGCAAACAGTTGCGGAATATCGATATCCAAGCCGTGCGCGAGTTTCTGCATCGCTTGGAAAGTCGGGGATATCTGTTCATTTTCAATTTTGGATAAGGTTGAACGCGCCAAGCCAGTGCGCTGGCTTGCCTCCTCAAGCGTCAGCCCAAGCCCGACCCTGACGGCTTTTAAACGCGGGCCCAGCCGCAATGGTGCAATGGGTTCGCGCGCGTCACCCTCGCGTTGCGATCGCTCAACCTGCATCGACGGGTACACATCCTGTGTTGATTGGTCTGTTGTCACCTGCTTTCGCCTCTATCGGTTGTCCCGCTGTATTTGCCGCTTTAACACTTTTAACAAAAAAGTTTCCTATCGGAAAATACCGATATCATAAACGTGACCTAGCCAGCGAATTGATCAAGGACGCCAACCTGTCACTCTCACCCGGCACCTTGAGTCCATCATGCTCTTCCTCGTAAAAACAAGGTATTACAGAGATATTAATTAACCATTCACTTAATAAAAAGCGAGTATATTCCCCGGCGTTACTGGCATTGATTTGCAATTTACCCTCGCTTAGGATAAAAAGGCAAACGTTTGCGCCGTTGTTAGATAGTATCAACAGGAGGAGGTTTTGTCTCCAGGATCACAACATAGGTTTCTTATTGGAAATTTATTTTGCGGAAAAGTGAACGCTTAGGTACGTTAACAAAATGTTTAAATCAACAGTAAGCGCAATCATCGCCAATCTGTTGAATGCTACGTGAAGCAATGTCGGCATCGTCGATGTCAGGACAACAATAATCAAGACAACAACGTACCTTACTGATTGAGGAGACAGGCCATGAGTCACAGCATGTTTGACCTGTTTAAGATAGGCGTCGGGCCATCTAGCTCACACACCGTTGGTCCGATGGTGGCCTGCGCACGCTTTAGCCACTATGCGGCGCAAACACTGTCCATGACCGAGATCGATAGCGTCAGAGTCGACCTGTATGGCTCGCTGGCGTTAACCGGCAAAGGCCATGCGACTGACGTGGCGTGTGTCATGGGCCTAATGGGCGAAATGCCTGCCACCATCGAGTCAGATGAAATCGATACCATGACCAAAATGGTCAAAAATGGTAGCGAGCTTCCTTTTACAGGGCGCCACTATATTCGATTTAACTGGGAGGTAGATATTGCCTTTCACTATGACAAGGTGCTGCCCGAGCACCCCAACGGCATGACGGTAAGCGCCTTTAACAAAGCAGGAGAGTGCCTTGCTCACAAAACCTATTTCTCGGTAGGCGGTGGTTTTGTGGTGGAAGAAGGCGAAACCGATGCCCTGGCGACCGATTTCACTCCACCGTATCCATTTGAGAGTGCAGCGGAATTACTTGAGCAATGTACAAAGACGAATATGACCATCAGCGAGCTGATGTTTACGAACGAGGTCGCACGCGCCCAATACCACGATAGTCACGCCACACGTGACACGGTTAACCAGGGACTGGATCATATCTGGCAAGTGATGCGTGAGTGCATCGACAGAGGCATTAAACAAGGTGGCGTACTGCCAGGCGGTTTAAACATTAAGCGACGTGCCAAAGGCATGTACGACGCCATTCACGATAAACAAGCCCATGGGTTACCGACAGATACCAATGATTGGGTCAACCTGTTTGCCATGGCGGTCAATGAAGAGAATGCCGCCGGTGGCCGCGTGGTCACCGCCCCGACCAATGGCGCCGCGGGTGTGATCCCTGCCGTGCTTGCTTATTACGATAAGTTTGTCTCGCCCAATAACCCAGATGGCATCCGTACCTTTATGGCCACCTCCGCGGCTATCGGCTCTTTGTACAAGACCAATGCCTCTATTTCGGCAGCAGAAGTCGGTTGTCAGGGAGAAATTGGCGTGGCGTGCTCGATGGCAGCGGCAGGATTAGCCGCCGCTATGGGCGCAAGCAACCAACAAATTGAAAATGCGGCAGAAATCGGCATGGAGCATAACCTCGGCCTTACGTGTGACCCGATTGATGGCCTGGTGCAAGTCCCTTGCATAGAACGCAACACCATGGGCGCCGTAAAAGCGATTAACGCGACCCGATTAGCCATGGGTGGCGACGGCGAGCATCACGTCTCGCTTGATAGCGTAATTAAAACCATGCATGAGACCGGGCTCGACATGATGAGTAAATACAAAGAAACCTCACAAGGTGGCCTCGCCACCAATGTGATCCCGATTAACGTCGTGGCCTGTTAGCCACCATCGCCAATAAGGAAAGCGCAATGAAACCGAGCTACCCAAATGTAGAATTGGAGCAGTTTTTCTCCACCAACTTATCGGAGTCCGATGGTGCCGTGATGTCGGCCGTGCAGGCCGAGCACAAACGTCAACAACAGCAGATTGAGCTGATCGCCTCAGAAAACATCGTCTCGCAAGCCGTGATGCAAGCGCAAGGCACCTGCCTAACCAATAAGTACGCCGAGGGCTATCCGGGCCGTCGCTATTACGGCGGCTGCGAGCACGTCGATGAAGTCGAAGCCATCGCCCAGGCCCGCGCCAAACAGCTGTTTAGCTGCGAGTATGTCAATGTTCAGCCGCACTCTGGCGCACAAGCCAACGGCGCGGTGATGCTGGCGCTGCTGCAACCTGGCGACACCATTTTAGGTATGTCTCTCGATGCCGGGGGGCACCTCACCCACGGGGCGCGCCCAGCACTATCGGGTAAGTGGTTTAATGCCGTGCAGTACGGCGTGAGTAAAGATAGCCTAGAGATTGATTATGATGAAGTCGCGGTGCTGGCTCGTGAGCATCAACCTAAGATGATCATCGCTGGTGGCAGCGCGATCCCGCGTCCGATTGATTTTGCCCGTTTCCGCGCGATTGCCGATGAAGTTGGCGCGTACCTGATGGTTGATATGGCGCATATCGCTGGCTTGGTTGCTACTGGCGCCCATCCCTCGCCACTACCTCATGCGCATGTGGTCACCACCACTACCCATAAAACCCTGCGTGGCCCGCGCGGTGGCATGATCCTGACCAATCACGAAGACATCAACAAAAAGATCAATTCGGCGGTGTTCCCCGGCCTGCAAGGCGGTCCGTTGATGCACGTGATTGCGGCTAAAGCCGTCGCATTTGGTGAGGCGCTAGAGCCTGAGTTTAAATTGTATATTGATCAAGTCGTTGCTAACGCCAAAGTCTTGGCCGAAGTACTACAAACACGTGGCTGTGACATTGTCACCGGCGGCACCGATACTCATCTGATGTTGGTTGATTTGCGCCCGAAAGGTCTTAAAGGCAATCAAGCGGAGCAGGCGCTCGAGCGCGCTGGGATCACCTGTAACAAGAACGGCATCCCCTTTGATACCGAAAAACCCATGATCACCTCCGGCATTCGCCTCGGCACCCCCGCGGGCACCAGCCGCGGTTTTGGTACCCAGGAGTTCCACCAAGTTGGTCAATGGATTGGGGACGTGCTCGATGCCTTAGTCGAGGCACCAGAAGGCAACGCCGAGGTTGAGGCACGCGTGCGTAAAGAAGTACAGCAGCTGTGTGCCCGTTTCCCGCTTTATCGCCAATAAATAGCGACCCGACGCCATAAACAGTCTTGCAACGACTTAGCCAATACCATTGACACGCACGTAATCAAGACACAGGAGGCGGTATCTTCATCCACAAACCGCCTCATTTTACATTGTAAATCGCTCAACGATTGAGCAGCTCGTATTTAAAGCAGGAGAGTAACAAATGGACGCGACACTGAAGTATTCCGAAAGCCATGAGTGGGTCAAAGACAATGGCGATGGCACTGTCACTATGGGGATCACCGATCATGCCCAAGGCCTACTTGGCGATGTCGTGTTTGTCGATCTACCTGAGGTGGGTGACAGTACTGAAAAAGGTGAAGGCTTTTCATTGGTGGAGTCGGTAAAAGCCGCATCAGATATTTATGCGCCGGTTGATGGTGAAGTGGTCGCCATTAATGAAGATCTAGAAGATAGTCCAGAACTGGTCAACGAAGAACCTTTTGAGGGCGGCTGGATTGCCAAGATTAAGCTGGCAGACGACACCAACTTGGATCATCTGATGGACGCGGACGCCTATACCGCCACAATCGACGACTAATTCAGGACGAATACCATGACGCAGACTCGTTTACTCGATAGCCTGGTGGCCGATAATGATTTTATCGCGCGCCATAATGGCCCAAATACCCAACAGCAAGATGCCATGCTGGCGGCGATCAATGCCACCAGCCTTGAGCATGTGATTGAAGAAACCGTTCCTGCGGATATCCGTTTGCCAAAGCCGCTTAATCTGGGCGCGCCGAAAAGCGAAACCCAGATGCTGGCGGAACTGAGCGACATTGCCGCGCAAAATACCATTAAGCGCAGCCTGATCGGCCAAGGTTACTATCACACACATACTCCACCGCCTATTTTACGCAATGTGTTGGAAAACCCGGGCTGGTATACCGCTTACACGCCTTATCAGCCCGAGATCTCGCAAGGCCGACTCGAATCCTTGCTGAACTTCCAGCAAATGGTGATGGACTTAACGGGGATGGATTTAGCCAACGCGTCGCTGCTCGACGAAGCCACCGCGGCTGCGGAAGCCATGACCCTGTGTAAGCGTGGCGGCAAGCACAAAGGCAACGCCTTTTTTGTTGCCAGCGACGTGCATCCACAAACCTTGGATGTGATTAAAACGCGCGCCA
This sequence comes from Salinivibrio sp. HTSP, assembly GCF_003390965.1. Taxonomy (NCBI): domain Bacteria; kingdom Pseudomonadati; phylum Pseudomonadota; class Gammaproteobacteria; order Vibrionales; family Vibrionaceae; genus Salinivibrio; species Salinivibrio sp. HTSP. The sequence goes on along the minus strand of NZ_PXUD01000032.1, from coordinate 45,309 downwards.
ACTTCTTAGGCTTTGACATCATTGTTGATGACACGGACAAGCTGGATCAGCACGATGTATTTGGCGCCCTACTCCAATATCCCGGCACCACGGGTGAAGTGCGCGATCTCAGTGCGCTTATCGCGGAAGCGCAAAGCAAGAAGACGCTGGTCGCGGTTGCTACCGATCTGCTTTCACTCACTTTGCTTAAAGCGCCGGGTGAAATGGGCGCGGATGTGGTGATTGGCTCCGCACAACGCTTTGGTGTGCCTATGGGTTACGGTGGCCCACACGCGGCCTTTATGGCGACACGTGACAAGCTCAAGCGCACCATGCCAGGCCGCGTGATTGGCGTATCGGTCGATAGCAAAGGCAACCAAGCCTTGCGCATGGCGATGCAAACGCGCGAGCAACATATCCGTCGTGAAAAAGCGACTTCCAATATTTGTACCGCCCAAGCCTTGCTGGCCAACATGGCCGCTTTTTACGCGGTCTACCACGGTCCCGACGGTTTGAAGAAGATTGCCCGCCGTGTGCATCATCTGACCGCGCTGTTCGCCAAATCGGTACAAGCGGCCGGGTTGAGCCTCGCGCACGACAGCTTCTTCGATACCGTGACGTTTAACACGGGCGAGCAAACCGATGCCTTGTACCAACAAGCGCAAGATGCTGGTTTTAACTTGCGTAAACTGGATGGCCAACTTGCCGCGAGCTTTGATGAAGCGAGCACGCTGGCAGAAGTCAATCAATTGCTTACCGCACTCACCGGTCAAGGCAATGCAGAAGCCGTGGCGAGCGACATTGAAGCTGATGAATTGGCCGCGATCCCTGTCGTATGCCGCCGCAGTAGCGCGTACCTAACGCACCCTGTCTTTAACCGCTATCACAGTGAAACCAAGCTGATGCGGTATATGAAGGCGCTGGAAAACAAAGACTTTTCCCTCACCCACGGCATGATCCCGCTAGGTAGCTGTACCATGAAGCTAAACGCCGCGGCCGAGATGATCCCTGTCACTTGGCCAGAGTTTGGCGCCCTGCACCCGTTTGTGCCATTGGAGCAAGCCAAAGGCTATCAAACACTGGGCAAATCACTGCGTGACATGCTGTGTGAAATCACCGGCTACGACGAGATCTCTATGCAGCCGAACTCAGGCGCGCAAGGAGAGTATGCGGGCTTAATCGCGATTCAGCGCTACCATGAAAGCCGAGGCGACAGTCACCGCAACGTGTGCTTGATCCCAAGCTCCGCGCACGGCACCAACCCTGCCTCCGCGGCGATGGTCTCAATGAAAGTGGTGGTAGTTGGCTGTGATGACGATGGCAACATCGACATTGACGATCTGAAAGCCAAGATCGACAAACACCGCGATGCGCTCTCGTGCATTATGATCACCTACCCATCGACACATGGTGTGTACGAAGAAACCGTGCAGCAAGTGTGCGAGCTGGTGCACGAGGCAGGCGGCCAAGTTTACTTGGATGGCGCCAATATGAATGCGCAAGTGGGGCTGACCACGCCGGGTTACATTGGCTCAGACGTCTCGCATCTCAACCTGCACAAAACCTTCTGTATTCCACACGGTGGTGGCGGCCCAGGTATGGGGCCGATTGGCGTGAAATCGCACCTTGCGCCTTTCCTTCCCGGCCATGTCGAGCAAGGCGACGAATTTGCCGTCTCGGCTGCACCAATGGGTAGCGCCTCGATTTTGCCTATTTCATGGGCGTACATCGCCATGATGGGTGAACAAGGCCTGACGCGCGCGACCGAGTTAGCGATTCTCAGTGCCAACTATGTGATGGAGCGTTTGCGTCCCTACTACCCCGTGCTTTATCGCGGCAAAAACGGACGCATTGCGCACGAATGTATTATCGACATTCGTCCGCTCAAAGAGGCATCCGGTATCAGCGAAGAAGACATCGCCAAACGCTTGATGGATTATGGCTTCCACGCGCCGACCATGTCGTTCCCCGTCGCGGGCACCCTGATGGTTGAGCCGACCGAAAGTGAAAGCCAAGAAGAATTGGATCGCTTTTGTGATGCCATGATTGCCATCCGCGAGGAAATTGCCAAGGTGCAAGACGGTGAGTGGACGCTGGAAGACAACCCATTGGTCAATGCGCCCCATACCCAAGCAGATCTGATGGCTGACGATTGGTCTCACACCTATTCACGTGAGCTAGCTTGCTTCCCATCTGCACATAACAAGGCAAGTAAATACTGGCCATCGGTCAACCGTGTCGATAACGTCTACGGTGACCGCAACCTGATTTGCTCTTGCCCTAGCATTGAAAACTATATGGATTAGTAATCCGTTCCGCTCACGGAAAGAGTGATGTTAAAGGCGAGCCGCTCGGCTCGCCTTTTTATTTTAGAGACGCGAAGCAAAGCTTACACTAGACCACATGGGACAGGAACGGGTGCGCATAACATTGACCTTGCGTTGATGAGTCAATCTCGGTCAGGTGCCGTGTCGCGCGATACAAGAAGGATCAAGACTAGAAGTTAAACACTCGTACGTCTTCGTTGCGCATAATCCGGCTGATCTGTGGTGGCTTAGCCACTGAAATCCCGGATCGCAAGGCTGCTTTTCCTTTGTCGCTGTTAGGTAAAAATAATGCGCACACACTCACATTAGCGCCGCCTTGTTTCAGCTTCATCATTAGTTGTTCTGGGGTAACGTTTTTAGGCTTTAATGGCGCGTTTTCAGTATCTTTAAACGCTAATTCACCGGCTTTCCCACACAGCAACACATCAACATGCGTCCCTTGGGCCTGCATCGTATTCGCTAATACCATAGCCATTCCTTGTGTTTGCAATTCGCCACTGTTAACCATTACCAACGCTTGTTCCACCGAATCCGTCGATGCTTGAGCGGACCCCGTGAGCAAACCTAGTCCAAATAGGCTGCCGATTATTCGTTTCTTGTTCATGATGCACTCCTTTTTATAACTCATTAAAACATTAGCACATCCTAATAATTGGCATCGTTTGAATCCAACATTGTGTTAACCCACTAGAAAAAGCGTGATGCTGAATGCAATCAATTTACATACAACCAATAAATCGGTCATCTAAGTGGAGGTTGACTTCGTACCGAAAACTATTATCTATCTATAGGGATCCACTATGCTCTCATTTTTAAAGCCGAATCCAGTTAAAAAGCTAAAAAAACAGTACGACGCCAAACAACAACAAGCCTTTGAGGCCCAGCGCAATGGCGATATCAGAGGTTACTCACTACTCACCGAAGAAGCGGAAAAGATTGACCAACAAATCAAAGAATTGGAAAACAACGCTTAGCCATTTGAGACATGGCTAAACTGCCGTTTTACCAAGCGTTGATACAGAGGGCAGCGCGCCAGCAGGTCGGTATGGCTGCCTACATCCACCAACTTACCTTGATCCATCACTACAATGCGGTCAGCATGCTGAATGGTCGATAAGCGGTGAGCGATAATCAAGGTGGTGCGATCCTGCATTAAAGCCGCCAAGCCTTGCTGCACCGCATGCTCACTTTCACTATCCAGCGCGCTGGTCGCTTCATCGAGCAATAAAATACGCGGATCTTTGAGAATCGCACGGGCAATCGCGATTCGCTGGCGTTGGCCGCCCGAAAGCCGCACGCCCCGTTCACCTAGAAAGCTGTTGTAGCCGTCCGGCAATTGCTGAATAAACCCATCAGCGTGCGCTTGGATCGCCGCCTCTTTGACGGCTTGCTCACTGGCGTCTGGCCTGCCGTAGCGGATGTTACCTATCACATCATCGCTAAACAGAGCGGGTTGTTGTGGCACCAATGCCATTTGTTGGCGCAACGCTTGCGGGGATAAGCGACGAATATCTTGCCCGCCCAGCCTAATCGCGCCTGACTGCGGATCATAAAAGCGTTGCAGTAATTCAAATACGGTGGTTTTTCCCGCCCCCGACGGTCCGACTAAGGCGACGACTTCACCGGGCTGAATCACAAGGCTCAACGCATCAATCGCTGCTTGATGGGGACGCGTGGGATAATGAAAATGTACCGCTTCAAAGCGAATATCATTGCTTAGTGATTGGGCATCGACACTCGGCGAGGTGGCGGGAGTTCGAATATGGCTTTGCACGTGCAACAGTTCCACCAAACGCTCCGTCGCGCCTGCCGCGCGCTGCAACTCTCCCATCACTTCCGACAAGGTAGCCATCGAAGAGGCAACCATGATGGCGAAAAACACAAACGCACCCAGATCCCCTGCTGACATAGTACCTTGAATCACATCGCGACCGCCAACCCACAACATGCCAGTAATGGCGCTGAACACAATCACGATCACGCCGGAAATAAGAATGGCTCGTTGTTTGACGCGCTCGCGTCCGATCTGATAGGCGCGTTCCACCTCTTGACCAAATGCGGCTTTGGCGTGATCTTCTACCGCGAAGCTTTGCACGGTTTTAATATTGGTGATGGCTTCACCGGCATAACTGCCCACATCCGCCATTGAATCTTGGCTTTGCCGCGACAACGCTCGCACACGACGGCCATAAATCAAAATCGGCACCAGAATAAAGGGCACGGAGGCCAGCACAATCAAGGTCAGTTTAATATTGGTGGCAAACAGCATGATGATGGCGCCCACACACATCAACGCACTACGCATCGCCATGGAGAAGGAGGAGCCGATGATGTTTTGCAGCAAGCTGGTATCTGTGGTGATCCGCGACATGATTTCGCCACTGCCGTGGGTTTCAAAATAGCTCGGATGTAGGCCAATCACATGATCAAACACCGCTTGGCGAATATCGGCACTGACCCGTTCACCCACCGATGACACCAGATAGAACCGGAAAAAGGTACCTATCGCGATCAATACCGTGATCAGCAAAATAAACTTTACCGCATTCCCCAGCTCAACCAGTGATTGCTGTGCAAAGCCTTGGTCGATCAAAAGGCGAACGCCGTGTCCGACCGAGAGCGTCAATGAAGCGGTAAACACTAAGGCCAGCAATGCCGCGCTCACTTGCCAGCGGTAAGGGCGAATAAACGCAATCAGCTCCCACAAAACGGTCAGATTTTTACTGTTGCGATTCACGGTAGATTGTTTCGATGAGGTACTCGTTGCGGTTTGATTTGCCATCACTTCACTCGTGCTAGGTTTGCATATTCAAGGCACATTACACTTTAACTGTCTACGCTTAAATGAACATGATTATACGCCTAGTACTGTGACAATCAGGAACATAAACTATGAAAAATTTAAGTGTTGTAAAAAAGATATGGCTCAGCTTTACCGCCGTTTTTATCGTTTTTATCGCAGTAGCTGCCATGCTTATGGTTGGCTTATCGACACTAAGTAAAGATATCTCCCTGCTTTCAGACAAAAGCTTACCCTCGGTATCATTATTAAAGGGGATTCAAGTTAACATTACTAAAGTGCGCAAAGATGAGTTTTCACTCCTCCCCAATAGCAATAACCCTAAAATATCGCAATGGCTCGACGATTTAGACCAATGGCGAGCGGACGTCCAAACAGGGATAAAAGCCTACGAATCTCTAGATTTAACCCAAAAAGAAAAACAATCCTTTGATGTTTTCAAAACCACGTGGAATCAATACATTAAGGAAACAAAATCCTACAATCAGCTTTTAAGTAATAATGATCCTGACGCAGCCAATGACGTTGTTTTATCCAGTTTCGATACCTATTCAAAAGCATTAGAAAGTTTAGATAAGACACTCGAGCTCAACGACGAGATTGTGCAGACAATCGGTGAAGAGGCACAACACGCAGCCTCCTCCGCTCAAATTAACGCGGCCATAGGCACAGGCGTCATTGTTTTAGTTATTGTTGGTTCCTCAGTCATGCTTGCGCGTATCATCTCTCGCCCAATTGATAAAGCACTCGCGTTTGCCTCGAATATTGCCAAAGGGCAGCTCAACAACAAATTTGATGAAAAGGACTTGTCTAAAGATGAGCTTGGTAGCCTACTCAAAGAATTGGTGACGATGCAAAACAATCTTCACGGATTGGTATCAGAAATTAACGATTCTACTATTCAGTTAACTGCCGCCGTTGAAGAAGTGAGTGCGATTTCATCTCAAAATGCGTCAGGTATGCAAAACCAGCAGCAAGAGCTTGGATCGGTGGCGTCTGCGATGACCCAGATGCAAGCCGCTGTCAGTGAAGTGGCACAAAATACCGAAGAAGGCGCAACATCAGCGCATTCGGCAGCAGATATAGCAAAAAAAGGGAGTGGTTCATTAGCCGATGCGATTAGCATTATTGAACGCGTATCTGGATTGATGCAAGACTCAGAGACGTTAACAGAGCAACTTAAAACAAGCTCCGAAGACATTAATGTCGTAGTTGATGTGATTCGTGGTATTGCCGAGCAGACTAATTTACTTGCTTTGAATGCGGCGATAGAAGCAGCCCGTGCCGGTGAGCAAGGCCGAGGGTTTGCTGTGGTAGCCGATGAGGTTCGCTCACTGGCACAGCGCACTCAAGAATCGACCGAGCAAATTGTTAATACCATCGAGACACTGCAAATAAACACGACTAAGGTCCGCGAATCCAGCCATGAATGCCAAGCAGGCATTACGCAATGTGTAGAAACGGTCAGCGATACCGGCGAACAAATGCGGGAAATTGAAGTCTCTGTTGATGATATCGCCCAACGCAGTACCCAAATTGCTACCGCCTGCAGTGAGCAAAGCTCTGTCTCTAACGAGCTTAACCGCAGCGTTGAGAACATTAATAGTGCCTCAACGGAAATGGCCGAGGGGGCAACGCAAACAGCGATTGCCTGTGACCAAATCAGCAATCTTGCGCATAACTTAAAAACACGCATGGAAACATTTAAGCTTTAGTACATTATCTGATGCGTGCTATTTCTCCTGCACGATACTCGTTCAATGTTTTAGAACAAGATGCACAAGATTACGCCGTGTTCGCACGGCGTTTTTGTTTCTACACTGCATCTATTGTTCAGCGTCACCGCTGTTCAACATCGAATCAGTGAGGAGAAGCGTTATGATTACAGTACGTCATGCCAGCGATCGCGGTCAGGCTAACTTTGGTTGGCTACAAAGCCGCCATACCTTTTCATTTGGTAGCTATTACGATCCCCATCATATGGGCTTCTCTGCACTACGTGTGATCAATGATGATATCGTCTCGCCCGGCGCGGGCTTTGATACTCATGGACACCGTGACATGGAAATCATCAGTCTGGTGCTAGAAGGAGCAATAGAGCACAAAGACAGTCAAGGCAACCGGCAAACTTTACCCGCTGGCGAGTTCCAGCTGATGTCGGCTGGGCGTGGTATTTATCATAGTGAATATAATGCCTCGTCATCCCAGCCATTGCGCTTTTTACAGATTTGGATTGAACCTAGCGAAAGAGGCGGAGAGCCGGGCTATCAGCAAAAAGATTTTGGCAACCAACCCGGCTTTACCGTCATTGCGACGCCAACGGGTGAGAATGGCTCGTTAAAAATAAAACAAGAGGCACGTTTGCTGCAACTTGTCTTGGCGCCGAGTGAGTCTGTTACCTTCGCTTTGGGGACAGGACGCAACGCCTATGTGCATCAAGTCGCGGGCACGCTCGACGTTGAAACGACATCTCTGGGCCCCGGCGATGGCGCAAAAATTGAAGATATCCATCATCTAACCTTTAGCAATAAGAGCAACGAAACCAGTCAAGCACTGGTATTTGATTTACCCTAAAGTGTCGATTAGCGACTCAAAAAGACTCGGCCTGCTGGCTTATTTGCGCCACAGGCCTAATGCTATGTACACTGCGCGCCTCTTGTTAATATTTGAGGCCGTATGCTGACTCTATCCAACAAAGTAGCGATTCCCGACAGTGAAATTGAGCTCACGGCCATCCGCGCCGCTGGGAAAGGCGGACAAAACGTCAATAAAGTGTCGAGTGCCATTCATTTGCGCTTTGATATTCACGCCTCGTCACTGCCTGATGCCTACAAAACACGCTTAATGACGCTGTCCGATTCACGCATCTCCAAAGACGGCGTCGTGGTGATCAAAGCGCAAAACTACCGCACCCAAGAGCTAAACCGAGAAGACGCGTTAGAACGCCTCGCTACGCTAATTAAAAGCGCGATGGTGGAGCAGAAAAAACGCAAGCCAACTCGGCCAACCAAAGCGTCACAACGCCGCCGCGTAGAATCCAAAAAGCGTAAGAGCCAGACTAAGTCTTTGCGCGGTAAAGTGGCGCCATGACAAATCGCATTGGCTTAATGATCAATATAAAGATAGCTTTGCCAACTTTTCATGCGAATCAGGATCTTTCTCATTATTGATACATGATGTACACGATCCGAATAAACGGCAACTTCAAAACTCGCCCCAAGCGGTAATTGATGAGCCATGGCGTCATCGTCAAGCTTGAGGGACACCAGCGCGCGTCCGTTTTCTTTAAACGCATCGGTACCGATTAAGCTCCCTTGTGCACGAAACTGACTCTCTGCGATCGCAGGTAGTACCTCAATCACTTCACCTTGGAATACCCTCCCTGGCATGGAAGGAAAAATAAATTCAGCCTCAAATCCAGGAGCTAAGCGCTGAAGTGAATTTTGCCTAAATGCGGCAGTAAATATTCTCTCTTCGTCATGGATAAACGTCATTACAGGCGATAAAGGAAACGGCACCGCCATCATTCCAGGGCGTAACGATAATTGTGTCACAAATCCATCTGTTGGCGCCCTAGCCACCGTTTGCTCTAAATTAAACCGCGCTTTTCTGTACTCTGACAGTAAACGCGCAACAGTGGTGTTTTGACCTCCTATCTGTGAATTTAAAGCAAGGTTAGCTTGATTAAGCCGCGCCTCAGTCACATTAATGGCTTCTTCAGCGGATAAATAGGCTTGTCTTTTTGTATCAAGCTCCTGTTCAGTAAATGCACCTTTATTGAAGCCTTTTTGATAGCGCTCGTATTCTCGCTTTGCTTTGTCCCGCTCAGAAATGGTTCTTCGTCTTTCCGCTTCGGCCTCCAATACCGTGGATTCTAAGCCGAGTGCATCTTGACTCGCTTCTTTAATTTGCGCTTCTATTTTATCCACTTCCGCTTGGAACGGAGTTGGATCCAGTTTAAATAAGACGTCACCTTTTTCGAGAGGTTGGTTGGCTTTTACGGGAACATCGATCACGCGACCACGCACCCCAGGGACAATCGGGGTTGTTGAGAACGCTTGCTTGCCGAGTTGTGTAAACGGATGGTTGTAATTCATTAATAACGTCATGGCCCCCACGATCACAATGCCACCCAAAATTGCCGTAGGTATACTCCATTTGTTCAAAGGAATTTTGAATATTTTAAAGATAGCGATGCAGATCGCCGTATAAGTCATGATAAGCAGCAGGTCCATTAGCCATTCTCCTGCTTTTCTTGGGTCATCGTTTGGTCGTTTTGTTGTTGCTGTTGCTTGAGGGATTCAACGTCACTTTTCAGCTGTTCGATTCGCTCGCTCAACTGTGTAACATGATGATTAATATCATGCTGCTCTTCTTTTAATGTCGTGAACCCCCAACCGCGATCCTCACGCCATAACGTTGCCCATATCCACAAAAAAGGCCATAGCGTATGAAGTGTAAACAAGCTTATCCAGCCCGCCACATGGATAGCATCTTGTTGGGGATGATTACGCCTTTTCGCAATTTCATAAGGAATGTCATGAATCGCAATCACGCCATAAAAAATAACTAAAACCACAAAAACCAACATCCCAAGAGCAATATAATCTAACGCCATAGAACACTCACTAAACAACGAATTAACAGTCATGTTATGGTTAAACGTAGCACATACATATTCGGTATAGGGCTTTATCGAGACTCACCAGTGTCGCGACGCCCCAGAGTTAATCGGTGACAGCTTGTAACCATGTCGGATGTGTCATTCGGCATCCTCCCTGTCTCTCAAAGCGTTCACTGCGCATGTCACCACAGTATCAATGTCTGCATCAATGCCGACTCGGACCACATCAGGCTCATCGTCACCCGGCACCTCCAACGTGGCACACTGGCTATCCAGCATATGGGTTTTCATAAAATGCCCTTTGCGCGCTCGAAGCCTTGCGAGGATCAATGCATAATCTCCGTCCAAAAACAAAAAGGTAACGTTCTGATTGCCATCTCGGATCTGGTCTCGATAGCAGCGCTTTAAGGCTGAACACACAATCACGCCATATTCATATTTATGCTCCAAACTAAAAGCGGCATCGCTAATCCGGCCCAGCCAGGGAGTTCGGTCATGATCATCAAGCGGCTTACCCGTCGCCATTTTTTCGATATTCGCACGCGGGTGTAAGTCGTCTCCATCAATAAACTTTGCCCCTAAGCGCTGTGCCAACTTTGCGCCAAGGGTGCTTTTCCCCGAGCCACTGACGCCCATCACAATCACACTGCCAATTGCCATACTCACTCCTTAGCGAGATTTTAACCAGATCTCATTTTTGATAACGCATTCAATAGATGCCGATAATATTGGTCGCGTTTGTTATCGTAGCGCTATTAAGCGTTTTACTATAAGGGACCCCCATGACTGAACTGAATCAACGCCTTAAGGCAATTCGCATCGTGCCAGTGATTGCGATTAACAATGCGGATGATGCCGTGCCGCTTGCCAAAACCTTGGTAGATAATGGTCTACCGTGCGCTGAAGTTACCTTTCGCACCGACGCGGCTGCCCGTGCTATTCGTCTCATGCGCGATGCGTATCCCGATATGCTCATAGGTGCGGGTACGGTACTCACTACTACCCAAGTCGACGCTGCGATTGACGCAGGCGCCGACTTTATTGTCAGCCCTGGGCTTAACCCCACCACAGTGAAACATTGCCAGCAACGCGGCATTCCTATCATCCCCGGGATCAATAACCCCAGTTTAGTCGAGCAAGCCATGGAACTTGGGCTTGATACGTTGAAGTTTTTCCCCGCGGAAGCGTCGGGCGGCATTGCGATGTTAAAAGCGTTATCTGCCGTCTACCCCGTCAGTTTCATGCCAACCGGCGGCGTGAGTGAGGCGAATGTGAGTGATTATCTCGCGTTGCCCTCGGTGCTCGCATGCGGCGGCACCTGGATGGTGCCCGGCAAGTTGATTGATGAGCAAAGGTGGGATGAGATCGCGGTACTGATTAAGGCGCTGTGATAGCTCTCGCATCCGTTAAGAAAAGATCGGCCCCCACTTATTGAAGATAATGGGGCCGCTCGCACGCATACCGCCTGTGCTTGCAACCTCGGCACATAGCCGATACCTTTTCCCGCCTGTTCATAAACAGACACTGGGTTAAAAGTAGGGGAAAGACGGTATGTTGGCACAAGCACTTGATCACGTTTTTGGGTTTTCATCATTTCGGGCAGGACAAGAGTCGGTAATTGCTCAGATAATGCAAGGGGAGTCGGCCTGTGCGATTTTTCCTACCGGTGCGGGTAAGTCATTGTGCTATCAACTGCCCGCCACACAACTGCCCCACTTAACCCTAGTGATTTCACCTTTGCTAGCATTAATGCATGATCAAATCGCATTTATGCGCCGTAAAGGCATTGCCGCCGCTACCATTGATTCCACGCAGACTCCCGAGCAAACTAAACAAGTGATGGAGCAGATCCGTCGCGGCGACATCAAAGTCCTGATGATTTCGGTCGAACGGTTAAACAACGAACGCTTTCGCCAATTTATTGCCCCCATCCCGATCTCTCTATTGGTCGTAGATGAAGCACACTGCATCTCTGAGTGGGGCCACAATTTTCGCCCCGATTATCTCAAACTCCCCGCCTACCGAGAGCAGTTGAGTATTCCACAGGTGTTGCTTCTCACCGCAACTGCGACGCCGGCAGTGGTTGAAGACATGCAGCGAAAGTTTGCGATTCCGTCAAACAACACCACGTTAACCGGCTTTTATCGTCCTAACCTACACCTGAATGTGGTCGCCGTGGAAGAGGCGCAAAAACAGCAAGCGCTAACTAAGCAGTTGCAGCCCGACCCCCATTTACCAACTATCATTTATGTCACCCAGCAGCAGACCGCGGAGAATATCGCCGAGTGGCTACAAACCCAGCATATCCCCGCGACCGCTTACCATGCCGGCATGAATCACGAGACGCGTGTATCAATACAAGAGGCATTTATGTCGGGCCGTGCGCCGTGTATTGTCGCGACCATCGCTTTTGGGATGGGCGTCGATAAGGCGGACATCCGGCGTGTCATCCATTTTGACTTACCTAAATCAATCGAAAATTATAGCCAAGAAATTGGCCGCGCGGGACGAGACGGAGAAAACGCAACGTGCACAGTGCTCGCCAACCAATCTAGCCTGAATGTGCTGGAAAATTTTATCTACGGCGATACACCCGACAAGGCAGCGATTCAGGGCGTACTGGAAGAAATAAAACAAGCGGGTCAACAATGGGAAGTTATGCTGCACAGCCTGTCACGGACGTATAATATTCGCCTTTTACCGCTAAAAACCTTGCTGGTTTATTTAGAAATGGCCGGCGTGATCACCAGCCAATACAGTTACTTTGCCGATGTGAAGTTCCAATGTGTTGCGTCGCCAGACACCATTACGGCTAAATTTCAGGGTGAGCGGCGCGAATTTGTAGCCCAGCTATTTGCATGCGCGGTCAAAGCCAAAACCTGGTACAAGATGGATTTCCAACAACTGTGGCAACGCTTTGGGGCAGAAAGAAAGCGCGCGTTAAAAGCACTGGAATATTTTCATGAACAAGGTTGGCTGTCACTTGCCACTCAACAAGCTACGCAAGTCTTTTCGGTCAGCCCCAATGAGATTGATGTTCAAGCGCAGACCGAACAATTACATAATCTTTTTGCTAAAAAGGAAGAGAGCGAACTAGCCCGCATCAACCAATTACTGGCTTTATTGGCCTCTTCAACCTGTATTAGTCAGCGCCTTGCCGACTACTTTGGTGATCGCGACGCACCAACTACCTGTGGTCACTGCTCGGTATGCCAAGGACATATTACTCATTTACCTCCCCGTCCTGAGTTACCCGCGATCGACGTGCAAGCATTATCATCATGGTGTCAGCATTTTGCCGCCGCTTGCGATGAAACGCCAAGCCACGCGGCGACCACGCGCTTTTTACTCGGTCTATCTTCGCCGCTCCATACCAAAATCAAAGCGAAGACAATACCCGGTTTTGGCGCCCTAGCGTCGTACCCCTTTCAAACGGTCAACGCTCATGTCCTCGCTGAGCACGGAGCCAAACAGTAACGGATAACAATGTGGTGCGTCGGCAGCTTGGCAACGCCCGGTGCGCCACCCCATGCCTCTAAACTACCGAAATTTTTTGCATCATCGTCAACATACTATCCTCTCAGTATCGGGGAAAAGTGACATTTATCCTCAGCCGCTGAGGTTTTAATCATATACTGATAATAATGACGTGATGCGTTGGGCGGCGTCATTTGAATTCATTACCAGATTCAAGGGTTGTTTATGAGTCATTCTGGGGTGCTATGTGTGTTGATTCGTCACATCATTGTGGTTTTGGGCGCCAGCGTACTCCTGTCCATCAGCCTGGCGCTTAATGCGGAGCAGAATGAGCAATCCAAGCCACAAAGCCCTGTATTAAAAGTCGCTAACTCACACGCTTGGCGGCCATTTTCCTATCTTGACGACAATCAACAACCGAAAGGGATCTTGATTGACTTTTGGAAAGAATTTGGCAAACGCAATGGCTATCAAATTGAATTCGTTTTGACCGACTGGCAAGACTCTATTGACGCTGTGCGAAACGGTGAAGCCGATGTTCACGCCGGCTTACTCCAGTCGCCAGAACGGCTAGCGTTTATGGATTTCGGCACTCCATTGTTCAGCATCGATACGCAAGTATTCTTTAGCCAGGCGCTCACGGGCGTATCAGCGGATTATGTGTTAGCGGGTGATACCGACCACACAGTCGGTGTTGTGCAAGGTGGGTACGAAGAAGAGTTTATGAGAACGGAATTTCCAAACGTAACGCTACAGCTTTTCCGCAATAACCAAGCCATGCTTGATGCGGCGTTATCGGAAGAGATCCAAGCCTTCGTCGCCGATCTACAAGTGGCTAATTATTACCTTTACACCACCACTAACCAAAATCTGTTTGTGCCTGTCAGACACCTGTATACAGAAATGTTGTATGCCGGTTTTGCAAAAGGGAATACGGCATTACTCAACCAGATTGATAATAAGTTTGCTTGGCTCGACGAAGATACCAAACGGCAGCTCTTAAACCGCTGGGTGTATTACGATGTCGAGACCGTCTATCCGGTGTATTTATTGCCAACGCTGTTCGTGTTTGGCGTGATCATTGCGATCAGCTATATCATGTTACTGAAAAGAACAGTTAAACAAAAAACCCGCGCATTACAAGCCGCCAACGACTTATTGCAAGACCAAGCCATTACCGACTCACTCACCTTGCTACACAACAGACGTTATTTTTATCAGTGCTTATATGGGCAAATGCGCGACATCAAGGGGATAACTCTGATGGTGTTTGATATTGATGATTTCAAAGCCTTTAACGATGGCTTTGGCCACGCCCATGGCGACGAAGTCATTTGCTTTGTCGCCCAAACAGCGCGGAGTCTATTGACCAACGACGCCGTGGTGGCGAGGATTGGTGGCGAGGAGTTTGCCGTACTACAGTATTTTTCCTCCGCTGAACGCGCCCTCGCGCAAGGTAAGCTACTGTGCAACGAGATATCAAGACAAAGCCTTGGGTTATTTAACCATCCGTCTATGCCCGTTACCGTCAGTTTGGGCGTGGCTTACTACCCAAATGGTATGCCTCATAGTGAAATTGTTGATGCCGATAAAGCTATGTATCAAGCTAAAAAGCAAGGTAAGAACTGCGCCGTTCTCAACGTGTTCGATTGATCTTTAATCGCGACTGCATAACCACTGCGCTAAACGCTGTACATGCTTTGACGAGAGAAAAATAATGGTGAATGCGATCGGCCAAGCGACGATAAAAGCCTCAACCCAACGCCAAAAAAACCCATCACTTAACCCAGTATTCACAGCCGTAATTACCGCTGTCATCAATGTCACCATTAACACTGACATTAAAAAAGGCGCAACAATAGGAAAAAATCGTTTAGGCAGCATAGCGACCTTTACATAAGAAAGAGCTAATATTTAGACTTTAGCGATACAAAAGAAAAATAGCAAGTACTGTTAGTGCTCTCTTAGTACATTACTGAGGGAGAGTTTAAGGGAGGGTTGTCAGTCACTCTCCATAAAATTCAGTAGTGACGACTCACCATATGAAGCCGTGATCGCGTTTTCTACTTGCGCTTAGAGGCCTAAAAGCGCCCATTGGACGCTTTTAACAGGTTATAACGGGTTCTTCATTAGCCTATCAAGTTATAAAGCAATGCCGAAATCGCCAACATGCCAGTCACAAAGATAAAGTACGTCCCCGCTTTACCGCGATACTGTGCCAGTGCTTTGACTTTATAGGCCGCAACCGTTGGCATAATAAATAGGATCATCGCAATCACAGGCCCAGATAATGCGCCCATCATATCGAGGATGCTGGGGTTAATCACCGCACACCACCAAATGGCAAAGAACATCACTATCACGCCAAGTTTATCAGCCTTTTTGTAGGTCAATGTGCTGTGTTTGGTCACCAGGCCATTGAGGCTCTCACGCGCGCCCAAGAAGTGGCCCAAAAACGAAGAGGTGATCGCAATGAAAGCAACTAATGGCCCCAAAGTGCCAATAAATGGATTTTGGGTGACATTAGCAAGGTATGAGAGCACTGACACATTTTGCGCTTTCGCTTCCGCCATTTGTGCTGGAGTGAGCGTCAGCACGCACGAGAACACAAACAGCAGCACAAAGGCAACTAACATCACGCCCGCGCGTTTAAGAATTTGCTCTGACTTGCCTTGTGCGTCATCACCATAGTGACGGCGTTGAATATTAGCAAAACTCGAAATTGCCGCGGCGTGGCTGAACGAAAAGATCACCACAGGCACCGCTAGCCAAAGATTCATTCCCAGTTCTCCCATCGCGGGCATCGCTAGGTTCGGCGCTTGCCATGATGGTATTAGATAGAAAGACAAAAACGCCAAGATAGCCACCAGCGGATAAACCATCGCCGCGAAGGCGCGCAGCATTAGGCGCTCACCACCCATCATGATCGCAATCATACCTGCGACTAACACACCAGACAGCATGACGCGGTTTGGCGACGCCCATCCGAGTTGATTAACCAAAAAGCTATCAACGGTATTGGTCAACCCAACGCCATATATCAACAAAATCGGGAAAATAGAAAGGAAATACAGCACGGAGATCAAACGGCCTGCCTGGCTGCCGAAGTGCTCGGCAACGACATCGGTGAAATCGGCATCTTTGTGGCGCGACGACAGCACAAAACGTGCTAGGCCTCGATGAGCCATAAACGTCATCGGAAACGCCAGTACGGCCATAATTAGGAGTGGCCAAAAGCCCCCCATCCCAAGATTAATCGGAAGGAACAGGATCCCGGCTCCCACCGCGGTACCGAACAAGCTCAGTGCCCAATGGGTATCATGTTGGGTCCAACGGTGCGATACACTTTTTGAGGAGATATCTATAGTCTGGTTCACGTCAAACTCTCTTAGTTATAATATTTTGTGCGGTTGCATACTATCGAGTTCGACTTAAAGTATCACATAAATGTAATAGGTATATGTCCTAATTGTTTTGTTAAAAACTTGTCATATAATCTAGTTTAAATTCAAAATGGCAGTTTATATAACTACATAATGGCTACAAAACTGGAATTAAACACCAAATTATTAACCGAAGTTAGATTGATTGAATTGTTTGCAAAATAATGCAACAACCACATTTTCGTTCGCAACATGTTGACAATGTGTAACAGCTCATCTCTCAGTTTTTTATGATAAATGATTCACCTGTTACATTTCGCTCGCGTGAGCAATTAGCAAGGACGATCACACGCTGCAAGTGGCAAGGCGTTTATCCTGTGCTGAGCACCATGCACGCCAATTCAGCGACAGGCCAATTTATGCGTGAATCCATTATTATCGACTGCGATCCCGGCCATGACGAGGCTAGTGATGCCTGAACTGTTTGAGTGTGAGTCCGTATGGATGGATGTCGAGACACAAGGCGCGTTGACTACTGGAATGACGGTGGTTGACCGTTATCACGTCACAGGCAATCTCGCAAATACCGAGGTGGCCATGGCCGTCGATCGAGCGGGCTTTCTCAACTTGCTATGCGATTGCTTACGCCAATACGACTAGAAAAAGCGCGACTTTCGCCGCGCTTTAACGTCATCTTGGGTCATAAAACGGTTTCGGTTATAACGCGACCGTCCTAGCGACAGCGCATTAGTATCGCGCTGTCACACTGACACCGTTAAAAGCAGTGTAACCATTTAGCATCACGTGATAGCGACCCTTTTGTGTGCTTTGTACCGTACACACTTCACTATTGCCGTAGTTGTATGGACGGCAGTCCCAGCTATTTAAAGTTGGTTTCGCCCCATAGCGTAGATACAAATCTGCATCGCCTGAACCACCGCTAATATTGACCGTTAGACGTTGCCCCGCGTCAACATCAACGTAAAAGAAGCGCTGCGCACCTTGAGCCCCAGCAATACCCGTGACTGGCTGGCCATTTTTGAGCTCGTTTTTTGGCCCTGGCGTCGGGCCACAATCAGGCTCACAGCTGCTATCCGCTTGGCTGTAGAGGAGTTTGTTGACCGAACCACGAGGATCACTGATTTTATTTACGCTAGCACGGTTGCTAATTAAGCTCTCGACTTGTGCTGGCGATAAGCTATTGTTTTCTTGTAAATACAAGGCAGCAACACCGGCAACATGAGGTGTGGCCATTGACGTGCCACTGATGGTGCGATAACCACCGTCATACCAAGCAGATTTGATTTGCGAGCCTGGTGCAAATACATCAAGACAGCTGCCCCAGTTGGAGAAGCTAGAGCGATTATCGCTGCTTGTGGTTGAGCCCACGGTGACGCCACTTGGCTCACGGGCCGGCGAGCTGTTACAGGCGTCGGCATTGGAATTGCCAGCCGCCAGCATAAAGCTCACGCCCGATTGCACCGCACTGGCAACCGCGCGATCCAGTGCTGTAGACACGCCACCACCTAAGCTCATATTTGCCACCGATGGTCCACTGGCATTGGCAGCCACCCAATCAACCCCACCAATCACACCGGACGTTGAACCTGAACCACTACAGCTCAGCACTCTCACCCCAACAATGTCGACATTTTTAGCGACGCCATATTGGCTACCACCGATAGTGCCGGCCACATGGGTGCCGTGACCGTTACAGTCTGACGCGTCATTATCGTTATCAACAAAGTCATAGCCAGAGCGAGCACGACCACCAAACTCTACGTGTGACGTTGTCACACCTGTATCAATGACGTAGGCCGTCACACCTGTGCCATCAAAATTGGTGCTGTAATTGTTATCCAAAGGCAGGTTGCGTTGGTCAATGCGATCCAACCCCCAAACTGGATTACTCTGGTTGGCGCTTGGGGCGGTTACCGGGTCCAAGGAAATCGTCTTATCCTGCTCAATAAAATCAACTTGCTCGTCCATACGCAACGCGCGCAGTTGCTCTGGCGTCAATTTGGCTACAAAGCCACTCAGCGAGCGATCAAACACTTTCTCAACTTTAACCGCGTGTTGGTTGACCATGCTTGAAACGGTCTGCTGCGTGAAGGTTTGTAGCGCTTGTGGATCGTCGCTGAGCGTCATCGGTTGTTTGAATACCACAATGTATTGGTCTTCAATCCCCTGCTTGTCTGACGCGACAACGAGTGGCGCTAGCGTTTGCTGCTGAGAGATCGCTTGTTTACCCTCTTCCTGTTTTGCGAGCGCTGCAGGCGATGCAGCGACTAATGCTGATGCAATACAGCAGCTAAGAACATGCTTTAACATATTGTATTCCTTACAATGGTTAAACGTATCAAAGATTGATTGCCTATAAATAACAACAAGCACGTTTATAAAGCTATGCATCAACAGCAACTTTTTCCGCAGAGAAAATCGCTTTATTTGTCCTACCTACCAGCATTATTTACTATTACATCAGCAGCATCACTTTTAACTTTTTGTTTACAAAGTGTTTATATAGGCCATCCGTGAGCACTTAACACTTTTTTACTAAAAATGATTGATGAACAGTTCTTTGATGCTGCTCACAGCTAAAATGAAAGTGAACTAAAACATGCAGTTAGAGAGTGAGATTGATTGGCATAAAAAAGCCAGTGACAGAGCACTGGCCGGTAAGATACTCGGTGTTCAACCTGATTTAACTTGGCTGCTCATGCACCAATACGCCGCCTTCAAGCGCCCCTATTAATACATTCGGAACGTCAGCTTCATCAGAGGTAACAGCAATACGCGTGCCCGGCCCAATCGCTGAGATGGGGGCTGCCATCATCAAAGGACCACGCTCCCCGTCATCAACAAGCTTCCACGATGGCGCGGCTGCCGCATGATCATTGGCATATAGCCGACACTTGTTTCTGTCAGGTTCAATTAAACAGTCCAGGCCATACTCAATGTCGTCATAAAAAAACGACCACTGATAATAGCCCGCATTGACGCTGCAAGGGGTTTTGATAAAACTCAACGCCTCTGCGTTATCTTGGGTTAAGGTAATAAAGCGCTGCGCATCTGGCACCATCGCTAAATATCCCAGTGATTTGCCATTGGCATCGGTGACCGAGAGCTTTACCTCTTGCTCAACCATCGCGCGCTCATGATCGCCAATGTCTGGCAACATGGAATCGGGTTGTACTGAAAACGCCATTGTGTCGCTCCTTTGGTTGCTTCGCACCACTTTTAACAGTTATGTAACAACCAAAGATATAGATCAATTTCTCGGAAAAGTTTAGCGATCCGTTCAGTTACTGGGGAAATCGCTCATATCGCTACGCCTCATCGTGAAAACTTGCAGGCTTACCGCATCAGCCACCAGCGCATTAAGCGTTTGTACCAGCGGTTGTACGGGGGTTTGACTAAAAAGCTGGTGTCCCACTTATCGCGGGTGAGGACGGTTTTACTGTGGCTAAAGGTATAAAAGCCTTCAATGCCATGGTAATGCCCCATGCCAGAGTCACCAATGCCGCCGAAAGGCGCGTCTTCGGCAGCGACATGAAACAAGGTTTCATTAACCCCCATGCCGCCGGCGTGAAGCTGTGTGGTAACCTGCGTGCGTATCTCAGCGTCATTGCTCATCAAATATAAAGCAAGCGGCCGTGGACGCGCTTGAATATAACTCAGCGCCTCGGAGAGATCTTGATAGGTGACAATAGGTAGGAGCGGGCCAAAAATTTCTTCTTGCATCACCCGCATATCATCGGTGATCTGGGTTAGCAGCTGGGTCGGCCAGCGTCGTTTTTCCGCGGTCGGTACGGCTTGCTGGTCGAGTGCACACCAGCGGCGCGCACCTTTATCGAGCGAATCTTTGAGTGTTTCTTCAAGCCGCGTCGCTTGCGTTTGGTTAATGATCTGGCTGTAATCTGGGTTGGTTTCAAAGTCAGGATACATAGCACGAAACGCGCGTTGATAGGCGTGGATAAAGGCTTCTTGCCGATGTTCAGGACAAAGCACATAATCGGGCGCGACACATATCTGCCCAGCGTTTAAACACTTGCCATAAATGAGCCGCGACACGGCCACATCCATATCAATTTGATCATCAATGATCACCGGCGATTTGCCTCCCAATTCGAGGGTCACCGGTGTTAAATTATCGGCCGCCGCCAGCATGACTTGGCGTCCGACTTGGGTTGAGCCAGTAAAAAAGAGGTGGTCGAACTCTAACTCGCTAAAACGGCGCGACACTTCGACTTCGCCCTCTACCACGGCGACTTCGTTTGGGCTAAATACCTCAGCGATTAACGCGCGTAATACCCGATTGGTGTTGGGGGTGAACTCAGAAAGCTTAAGCATCACCCGATTGCCCGCGGCCAACGCGCAAATCAAGGGACTCAGGGCCAGCATAATCGGGAAGTTCCAAGGGACGATAATCCCAACCACCCCTTTTGGCTGAAAGTGCACGACCAATTTGGTGCCTAGCAGGGTAATGCCTGGACGCCGTTTTTGCGGCTGCATCCATCGCTTTAATCGACGACGGGTGTAATCAATCTGGTGCAGCAAGGGCAAGATGTCGGCAATTTCAGTATCAACGGGCGCACGATAGCCGTAATCATCACTCAAGGCTTGTTGTAACGCAGACGATTTTTGCTTGATCGCCTGACGCAAGCGCAGCAGCGCGTCACGGCGATAGCTGTACTCTAAAAAAGGACACCGAGACACCTGCTCTTTTTGTGCGTCGAATGTCTCACGCATCTCTTTAACCGTTTCCAACCACTGTGAGCCTGGCTCCGTCATCCTTGCCTCCTCTGTCGATACAAGATCGCGACACACCACTTCTTCATTGATGACATAGTCTCACCAACAACGCAACTGGGCATACTTCACGTCGTTGTGCGGGTATAGCGACCAAGGCTTACGCTACCCGTCTAAGTCTTGACATGTTAAAGCCTTGTATCTTCATCCCTGTTATTCATCACGTTTTTAGCGCCATAGCCCACAGAAAGCAGCTTGGTTGTTGAGCAAATATTGTCGCTTTATTGATCTCAGGCTTATACTGAAACAAACTCAGTTTAACGCCAGCTTTATTCGCTGATATCGAAAGGAAATGTGGTAGGCATGAACGACGAGCCAACAAAGAACGAAATACTGACGGAAAGTGGTACGAATGAGCTAGAGATCATTGAGTTTCACTTAATCAAGCAACTTCCTGACGGCAGTACCAAAACCTGCTATTACGGTATTAACGTTGCCAAGGTTCGCGAAGTTATCCAAGTGCCGGAAACCACTGACTATCCAAACGCCCAGGCGCACATGATTGGGGTGTTTTCGTCACGCGACAAGCTAACGCCACTGATTGATCTGGCGGGCTGGTTAGGCGTCCCGACGCGGCCAGAGAAAGACAATAAATTTGTGATTGTCACCGATTTTAACAACATGACTAATGGCTTTTTGATTGACAGCATTAGTCGTATCCATCGTATTTCCTGGGAAGCCGTTGAGTCACCGAGCCAATTCTTAGAGGCAGGCGAGCAAGATTGTGTGGTCGCAGTCGTCCGCAAAGACAAAAACCTGATCATGATCTTAGACTTCGAAAAAATCATCGCTGATATCAATCCTGAATTGAGCATGGAAAAATACGATGTTACTCAGGACAGAAACGTCAACATTTCCGAATCCAGCGCGAAAAAACGCGAGGCAAAAACGATCCTAGTGGTGGACGATTCCGCTTTCATCCGTAGCTTAATTGAAAACACGCTACGCTCAGCCGGCTTTAATATTATATCGGCCAAAGATGGTGGCGAGGCCTTTGACAAACTCACCGAATTTGAACGCATTTCCAAAGAAGAAGGTGTGTCGATTAATGAGTTTGTCGATGCAATTGTGTCAGATGTCGAGATGCCACGCATGGACGGCATGCACTTGGTCAAACGCCTCAGAGAGATGGATACCTATAAAACCATGCCTATTATCATGTTCTCGTCGATCATGAGCGAGGATAACCGTGCTAAGGCCCTCCAATTGGGTGCCAATGATACCATCACCAAACCCGAGATCGGTCGCATGGTAAGCCTAGCGGATACCTATGTATTCGGCACACCGCTCGACGATTGATCAACGATAAAAACGAGCAAGGTGAATACAACAAAGGCTGCACATTGGCAGCCTTTGTGGGTTTTAGCGTGACGCCAAGGTGGGTCGTCAAGCCATTAACTGTCGGTTCATTAGCTATCGGCTACCTGTGAACGATGGCTTTCACGGTAGCGGTGACTGGCGAAATACGTTTTCGCCGCTTGGTTTACCTTAGGCGCCAGCAACAGCGCTGAGACCATGGTGGGAACCGCCATCAGTCCATACGCACCAATGAGGAATAAGAACACCACATCCAGCGATAATACCGCCCCCAGTACCACGAGCGATAAGTATAGGTACTTATAATACTGACCCGCTTGCTCGCCAAATAAATACACAAAGCATTTATAGCCGTAATACCAGAATGTAAATACCGTGGTGAAAGATAACACTAACACTTGTGCCGCCAATAACCATGCACCAGGAGCACCAAAGGCAGCTTTGAAAGCGGCCATGGTCAGGCTGACGCCTTGCATGCCCTCGGCTTGATCAAGCACACCGGTCACCAAGATCACCAGCGCGGTGCAACTACAAACAATCAAGGTATCAATGATGGGACCCAGGCTCGCGACTAAGCCCTCACGAACAGGCTCATTGGTTTTTGCCGCACTGTGCGCCATCACTTCGGTACCAATCCCAGCCTCATTAGAGAAAGCACCACGACTCACCCCCACAATAATCACACTGATCAGGCCACCGAACATGGCATCCGGTGAAAAAGCGCTGGCGAAAATCGACTGAAAGACGCCAGGCACGCGCTCGGCATTGAGCACCAAGGCCGCGATCGCCATCACCATATAGCTGCCCGCCATCAAGGGCACTAGCGCACCGGCAACATCAGCCACACGCTTCAAACCACCCCAAATCACCATACCGACGAAGACCGCCAGTACAATACCTAGCGCCCAAGAGAACGCGCTGCTTTCTAGCCAAGCGACCCCAGGAAAGAGCTGAGTTTGTACCACTGCGCCGAGTTGGTTAATTTGGAAAGACGGCACAAACCCCATTAGACCAGCAATGGCAAACATCACCGCTAGCCATTTAAATTTTGGCCCTAGACCATGCCGTACCGTGTACATCGGTCCGCCGTGCACATTGCCATTTGCATCTTTGTGACGATACATGACCCCCAGTGTGCAGGTATAAAACTTGGTCGACACCCCCAATAATGCGGTGAGCCACATCCAAAACACCGCCCCCGGTCCACCGGCACTTAGCGCCAGAGCCACACCGGCAATATTACCGAGACCCAAAGTGCCGGAGAGCGCGGCAGCAAGTGCTTTGCGATGAGATAAATCACCATGGCCACTACCATCGTCCACCTTACCGGTTAACAGCTTGATGCTGTGTGCCATATAACGAAACGGGGTGAACTTACCATAAAGGGTAAAGAAGACCCCACCGCCAACCAGTAAGATCAACATCGGCTTACCCCAAATAAAGCCGACAAAGGCATTAATCCATTCTTCAATCATGTTTTGCATCCTTTCTTGATGCTTGGCTAATTACTTTGCTTGCTAGACCACTGCCTAGCCGGTACACGCCAACTAACAAAATAATTAGACCATAAAGCAATAAACCATTCTGGCGTGACTAAAAACCCATTCAAATTAAGTCCAAATGAGGTTTCAGGCGATAAAAACACCGTTTATACGTGATGCTGATCTCACAAAAACCAGACAATAATGAATAACTATCAATGCAATTTGATTTGAACACGAAGTAGCGTGTTTGACGTGCTCTACTATCAGCGAGCTCGACATTTAACCTTACTTTTATCCGGTGTTTTGCGTCAGTGGCATTCGCTATACTCCGCGCTCACGTATACACACCACCCATGCACTGGATTTACGCTCCAGCCAGCAAGAGGAAACAAGATGTCTAAATATGTCATTTGTGCCTTATATAAATTTGTCACACTCGACGACTATCAGTCTTTGCAAGCACCACTGCTTGAAGTCATGGAAGCCAACCAAATCGGCGGCACACTCCTTCTCGCCCAAGAAGGCATAAATGGCACGGTAGCTGCGACAAGAGAAAACATGGATGCGCTATTTGCGTGGTTTAGAAAAGACCCACGCCTAGCGGATATTGACTATAAAGAGTCGTTCGAAGACAGCCAGCCATTTAGTCGCACCAAGGTAAAACTCAAAAAAGAAATTGTGACCATGGGGGTTGAAGGCATTGATCCGCGCCAAAGCGTGGGCACCTATGTCAAGCCAACAGAATGGAACCAATTAATCAGCGATCCAGACGTTTTAGTGATCGATACACGTAATGATTACGAAATCGAGATTGGTACCTTTGAGCGGGCTGTTAACCCACATACAGATAGCTTCCGTGAATTCCCTGACTATGTCGAACAGCAGCTTGATCCGACGAAGCATAAAAAAGTGGCTATGTTTTGTACTGGTGGGATCCGCTGTGAAAAATCGACCGCTTTTTTGAAAGAGAAAGGTTTCGATGAGGTGTATCACCTAGAAGGCGGGATCCTGAAGTACCTCGAAGAAGTGCCTGAGAGTGAAAGCTTGTGGAACGGTGAGTGTTATGTCTTCGACAGCCGTGTAGCTGTTAATCACGATTTGGAGCGAGGGTCTTACGCAATGTGTAATGCCTGTCGCCTACCCATCACGCAGGCGGACATGGAAAGCGAACATTATGAGCAAGGCGTCTCTTGCCCTAAATGCATCGACAAACACACCGACGCCCAAAAGGCAGCGTTTCGAGAGCGAGAGTATCAAGTCCGTCTTGCACGAGAACGGGGTGAACAGCACGTCGGCGGTGAGGCGAGAAAAATCATTGAACACCGTCGCGCCATGAAAAAATTCCGGCGCCAACGTCAAAATCAAGATAAATAATAATACAAAAACGGCACGCCAGACGTGCCGTTTTTTATGATATTGGGCAGGGCTAACGTATAGTAAAAGCTGGATTGTTTTACCGCTGGCGTCTGTGCTGAATAAAAAGGAGTGAATAAGCGTGTTGATGGGTCCCTTTTATAGCTTGGTCGCCGCGTGTTTATTCACCGCCAGCTGGTGGATGCCCAACCTCCTTCTTAGCTTGCTTTTCGCATGGTGCGCGGCAGCGTTTTTCGCCGTTAGCATCGCTTATTGGCGCAATCAGCCTCGCCTTTTTCGCAAGCGCCAATCCGGACAGTTGCCTCGCATCAGCCAGTGGATGTTTGCGCCATTTTTCGCCTTTACCCACCTGTATAACCGTTGGGCGAGAAAACGTGATATCACACCGCCCGTCCAGCAAGTCGCGCCTGGGCTCTATGTTGGTGCCCGCCTGACCGACAAAGACATACCCGATCTACAAGCGCAAGGTATTGACGGGATATTAGATGTTACCGCTGAGTTCGAAAGCATCGATCGCTTCACCCAATCACAGGCTGTTTCCTATCTCTCAGTACCCGTTCTGGATCACGCCTATCCCTCGCGTAGCCAACTGATGCGCGCGTTACAATGGCTGCATCAACAGCGACAAGCCGAACACAAGGTGGTGGTACATTGTGCACTCGGACGCGGGCGATCCGTGATGGTGGTGGCCGCCTATCTTTGGGCGCTTTCCCCTCAAAAAACGCTTGATGAAATGCTGGATGCCATCAAAACGATACGCCCTAAAGCACACTTAAACCGACGCCAGCGCCGCGCTTTAGTGCGTTTCCAGCAAAGCGGTGCGTTGAGGTTGGCGCGTCCCATTGCCTGGATCATTGCTAATCCTGCCGCAGGGGGAAAGAAATGGCGTAAGCACCGCGACTATATTCAGTCCTATTTAGGTGATGGGTATCGGTTAGTGGTCCATCAGACACGCCATAATCGTCGCAGTTATCAACTCGCTTGCCGCGCGGTTTCACAACAGGCTGATGTGGTGATCGCCGCCGGTGGAGATGGCACAGTGAACGCCGTTGCGCGAGCACTGATCAACACCTCGACCCCTTTAGGCGTATTGCCGCTTGGTACCGCAAACGCCTTGTGCCATGCACTGTGGGGAATAAAAACCAAGTTTTTAAATATTGATGCCGCTTGCGATGTGATTTTGGATGGCACGCCCAAAACCATCGATACTGCACGCTGTAACGGCAAAGTGGCGTTGTTAGTCGTGGGCGTTGGCTTTGAGCAACAAATGATTCGCCACGCCGCTCGAGAGCAAAAAAATCAACTAGGCCAGTGGGCGTATTTGCAGGGTTTATTGGGGGCCGCCAGTCAAAATCAAGCCATCGATCTCACCGTTCAATTCGACCAGCACGCGCCTCAGCTGATCCGCACCACCAGTATGGTGGTCGCCAATGCCGCGCCAATGACAACCTTATTAGCACAAGGGCAAGGCCAACCCAATTATGCCGACGGCAAACTCGACGTCACATGGCTCACTGCGAGTTCCACCAAAACAGATACCGCACTGTCCCTGATAGAACTAGCACTGGCAAGCCTGTTTGAAACACGGCTAGGGCGCTTTACACACCACCAACAGGTCACGCGCGTCTCGATAAGGGCCGCATCGGGCATTGACTATGTCATTGACGGCGAGCTGTATCGCGACCGAAAGTTGACGATTGACGCGCAGCCTCAATCACTGGCGATTCTCTCGCCTTCTCTCCCCGACGCTCATCAGACCGACTAACCGGCACTCACATCCCTCAAAGATGCCTACGACTCAGCCAAACAAAAATTCTAGCGAATACGATAGGATTGAGACAATTCGCTCCAAAATTTTCGCCGCTCTCTCATCGGAGCGGCTTTTTTTTGCCTCTATGTTAAGGTAATAACCCTATTTTACTAAAAGGAGGGATTATGCAGGCTCGTGCGCTTTTGGTGGCGATATTGAGTGTTTTTGGTGCCATGTGCGCCATTCAATTTGGCGCCTCCTTTGCTAAGCAGCTTTTCCCTCTGGTGGGACCTATTGGGACCACTGCCCTACGTGTCGGTTTTTCCGCCCTCATTTTGTGGCTGGTCTTTCGCCCTTGGCGTCAGTGGCCACGCGCGCGACATTGGCGAGCGATTACGGTATATGGTGGGTGCCTGGGTGGCATGATGATGCTGCTTTATTTGTCTATCGAGACCATTCCGTTGGGGATTGCCGTCGCACTTGAGTTTACCGGCCCTTTACTGGTGGCCTTAATCTCGATTCGTCGCGCCAGAGACAGTCTTTGGATCGTGCTCGCCGTTGGCGGTGTTATTACCCTTCTCCCCGATTTGTCGGGTGTGGATGCGCTCGACCCGCGAGGAGTAACTTACGCACTAGCAGCGGGCGGCTGCTGGGCTGGCTATATTCTATTTGGGCAAAAGGCAGGGAATTTGGCGCCAGGTGGCGGGACGGTTGCTCTGGGAATGAGCGTTGCGGCCCTCTATCTCGTACCCGCGGGCTATATTGCGACTGACGGTGCGATTTTTCAATGGCAGTTGATACCCTTGGGAATCGCCGTCGCACTCATCTCAAGTGCGATTCCCTACTCTCTGGAAATGATAGCTTTACGCAACATGCCCAAACAAACCTTCAGTGTGATGATGAGTTTAGAGCCTGCTGTCGCGGCCATGGCTGGGCTCCTCGTACTCGATGAACAACTGGCCCTGCGTCAATGGCTCGCCATTGGCATGGTGATCAGCGCATCACTCGGCAGCACGTTATCGGCCAAAAGGCGTTAAAAGACAGTCGATCGAAAAGAGCGCCGACCATCGGCGCTCTTTTCTGTCATCCCATTGTGTTAGCGACACGAGCTCACTTTACCGAGTGTTAGCTCGCTTCACTCAATGGCAGTGCATGTACCTTGACGCGCTGTTGCTCGATGTACTGGCTAATCGCATCAGCCTGTTCTTCAGTCAAATAGAGACCAAGCTTAGTACGTCGCCATAACGCATCTTCCGCATGTTGAACAAACTCATGCTGTACCAAATAGTTGATTTCTACTTGATAGACACCCTCAGCAAATGGGTGGCCCATATCCGCCTCGCTCTGGCAACCTTTCAACAGCAGATGCGTGCGAGTGCCATAAGTATCGACAAATCGCTGCGCCGTCTCGGCACTCAACCATGGATAGCGCTGCTTAATCGACAGGGCTAATTCTTCACGTGTGCAGCTAAAGTCCCCGCCGGGCAGTGTGCCGTCAGCTGTCCAAGGCTGACCCATTTTGTCAAAGAATGGCTCGAGTTTACGCATCGCGGACTCCGCCAGCTTACGATAAGTCGTGAGCTTACCGCCAAAGATGGAAACCAACGGCGCTTGATTGCCTTGTTGTTCCAACTCTATGGTGTAGTCGCGTGTCATCGCCTGTGGCGAGTCCGATTCATCATCACACAATGGTCGCACGCCACTGTAACTCCAAACCACATCCTGCGGCTGAATTTGGTGAGTAAAGTGCTGATTGACGACATCAACTAAGTAATCAATCTCAGCTTCATCAATTTTTGCTTCGCGGGGATCGGCTTTATGCTCCACATCCGTGGTACCAATCAATGAAAACTTGTCGAGATACGGGATCACGAAGACGATACGGCCATCGTTATTCTGCAAAATATACGCTTGTGGATCTTGATGAATGCGTGGCACAACAATGTGAGAGCCTTTGATCATTTTGATCCCGCGCGGCGATTTTTCGTGGAGGCTGTCATCGTAGAATTGCTTCACCCAAGGGCCGGTCGCATTCACCAACGCCTTGGCCTTGCGCTCAAAACGCTCGCCTGTCTGCGCATCCTCTAGTGTCACCCGCCATATGGTGTTTTCACGCTCTGCCGCCACCACTTGACAGTAATTACGGACTTCCCCGCCTTTCTCGCGCGTGTACTGGGCGTTTAACAGGGTTAAACGCGCATCATCAACCCATGCATCCGAGTACTCAAACCCAATTTTCATGTCTTTGTTCATGTAGCCGGTTTTGCGTAAATCAACCTTGTGGCTGCTCGGTAACGTTGAGCGCTTGCCTAGGTGATCATATAAAAAGAGCCCACAACGGATCATCCAGGCTGGGCGCAGATACGAGCGATGAGGTAAGCGGAAACGCATCGGAAAGGCAATATGGGGGGCCTTGTTGATCAATACCTCGCGTTCGGCCAGTGCTTCCGAGACCAAACGAAACTCATAATGCTCGAGATAGCGCAACCCACCATGAATAAGCTTCGAGCTCGCGGATGACGTTGCTGATGCGAAATCTTTGGCATCGTACAGACCCACATTGAGTCCACGACCCGCCGCATCGGCAGCGATACCGGCACCGTTAATTCCGCCCCCAACCACGAGGATGTCGAGAAGTACGTCTTGATGAGAATTATGCGTAGTCATTTTTAGCCGACCTTGTTCAAATATGAGCGAACGAACATTTACTGATGGGTATAACTGTATATCAACTTTCGTTTTCGGTCACTATCTATGTTCGAAAAATTATTATTGAGTGTGACAGGTGTAGAATAAGTGTTAATAAAAAAGCCTTCATGTGAACTAAAAAGCCGTCTAGCGAGTAGCGTGACACGGTGATAGGCAGAGAAAAGGCGCAGTAAGAGAGAGGGATACGATCCATAGACCGGTGAAAGAGCAATATGAAAAAAGGCGCGAAAACGCGCCTTTCATTAAGAAAGAGTGATACCAGGCTTACACATCCTCTTCTTCATTATGCAGCTCGGCCCACGCTTGTGCACATTTTACGGCACGCTTCCAACCACGATAGCGACGATTGCGTTTTTCTTCGTCTCGATGTGGTTCAAAGCTTCGGTTCAGTTTGGCTTTATCTTTTAATTCATCCAGGCCATCCCAGAAACCGACTGCCATACCCGCAAGGTATGCCGCGCCTAACGCGGTGACTTCTGTCACTTCCGGACGATGAACGTCGGTGTCGAGCACATCGGCTTGGAACTGCATCAAGAAGTTATTGGCAACCGCGCCGCCATCAACACGCAAGGCTTCAAGTTTAATACCTGAATCCGCCTGCATGGCATCCAATACATCACGTGTTTGATAGGCAATGCTTTCTAGGGTTGCGCGAATGATATGGTTAGAGTTCACACCACGGGTCAGCCCTACAATGGTACCGCGAGCGTAGGCATCCCAATAGGGTGCTCCCAAACCGGTAAACGCCGGGACAACATACACGCCATTCGATGTATCAACTTTGGTGGCAAAGTATTCAGAGTCATGGGCGTCTTCCACCACTTTTAGCTCGTCACGGAGCCATTGAATTGAGGCACCACCCATAAAGACCGCGCCCTCAAGCGCATAGGATGGTTCGCCCTGCGGGCCACAACCAATGGTAGTCAACAGGCCATGGCTCGATGTCACCTTCTCTTGCCCGGTGTTCATTAGCAAAAAGCAGCCCGTTCCATAGGTGTTTTTCGCTTGACCGGCTTCAACACACATTTGTCCGAATAGGGCTGCTTGTTGGTCACCCGCAATCCCCGCGATAGGAATACGCGTACCGCCTTTACCACCGATGTTCGTTTGTCCATAGACTTCGGAAGAGCGGCGCACTTCAGGGAGCATTGAAGCAGGGATCCCAAGCTCATCGAGCATTTTTTGATCCCAACACATATCATTGATATTGAACAGCATGGTGCGCGAGGCGTTAGTATAATCGGTCACATGCACACGCCCTTGGGTCATCTTCCATACCAGCCAGGTATCAACGGTACCGAATAACAGCTTGCCCGCTTCTGCGTCTTCGCGCGCTCCTTCTACGTTGTCCAAAATCCATTTGACCTTGGTACCAGAGAAGTAAGGGTCAAGGACTAACCCAGTATTATCACGCACGTAAGATGCTAACCCACGCTCACGCAAGTCATGACAAATGTCGGCAGTACGGCGACATTGCCACACAATGGCATTGTAAACTGGCTTACCGGTTTCTTTGTTCCACACAATCGTGGTTTCACGTTGGTTGGTAATCCCGAGCCCAGCAATCTCATCGCTACGAATGCCGGTTTTGCCCAGCACTTCCACCAGCGTTGAGCTTTGGGTGGCATAAATTTCCATGGGATCGTGCTCAACCCAACCCGCTTGCGGATAAATTTGCGTAAACTCGCGCTGAGACACACCGACGATATTAGCATCGTGATCCATCACTACTGCACGGGAGCTGGTGGTGCCTTGGTCGAGAGCAACAATATACTTGTTCGCTGACATAATAGGGTTTCCTTCTATCTCTCTTATTTTAGTCTGTATCGCGACATTTCGCGTCAAGTGTCATTTTGGACGTGGCTCAATGTCGCGCATTGCTTTATTTCATGTTGCGTACAGTACTGGGTTATGCGTTGACTTCTCGCGTTTCCGTCTCAACCAGCTCATCATCGTCACACTGGTTGGGAATCGTACAACCATGGCCTGCCTGTGGCAGATACGGGGCAATCGCTTTCGGATACAACCAACCGCCAAAGCAGGCACCCAAAATAGGGGCGACGATAGGGACAATGAAGTATGGAATGTCACGCGCCCCCGTCAGGGCGTAGTCCCATCCAGCGAAGTAGGCGAACAGTTTCGGACCAAAGTCACGCGCTGGGTTCATAGCAAACCCAGTCAATGGACCCAAAGAGCCACCAATGACGGCAATAAGAATACCAATTAGCAGTGGGTTCATTGGGCCACGAGCCGCACCATTGTTTTCATCACCCAGTGCGAGAATCCCGAACATCAATACTGCCGTGATCACAAACTCAACCGCCATAGCCCCCATGAAAGACAAGGCTTGATGCGGATAGGTTGAGAAGATACCTGCGGTTGCTAAGGCTTCAGGACTGCTCCGCACAACATTATTGGCCATTTCCCACTCGACAAAAAGGTTACTATAAAGGCTATACACGAGTGCAGCCGAGGCAAACGCGCCGAGCATTTGCGAGATGATATAAGGAACAACTTTACTTTTCTCAAAGCCATGGAAAGCCGCAAGCGCAATGGTAACAGCTGGATTAATATGCGCGCCGGACACCCCTGCGGTGCAGTAAATGGCGATGGCGACACCAAAGCCCCATACAATACTGATTTCCCACTGACCAAAGTCAGCACCGGTGAGCACTAAGGCGGCCACGCAGCCCACACCAAAGAAAATGAGTAAGCCCGTGCCGATAAACTCGGACACGCACTCTCCTAATAGAGTCGACGATGCTTTTTTCATATGATTATCCTTGTCACTGTTAGTAGGGTTATACGTTCAAAACCACACTGTCATTTTGCATAATCACAGCATCTCGAAAACAAACTCACAACAAAAATGAGCGTTCGAGCATAATTTTGTGTCGCAATACTGACATTTTTGTTAACCACATCATCATTTGAGCAAGTTCGCGCACAAAGTGAACAAGGAGAGTTTAAGGAGCTTGGAAGGCAGGCAGCGCGTCGTTCGCCCCGCCTGTTGCGGTATTAGCCGGCTGGAGAGAATGTTTGCTATTTGTTAATTCATGGTTGCTTAGCGATACCGATTGCATCTAGGTCAATTCCCTGCTCTTTCGCAAGCGATTCAAGGACAGGAAGTAAAGGGCCCAGTTGCTCATTGAGCGTTTCGCGCACCGTATCTACCATGACTTGCGTCTGGCGTTCGATTTCAATATTGACTTGATCCCCTTCCGACTTTCGCTCGAACGTTGTCATGCGACGCGTTTCAGGAATAAGCCAAACATCAAACCAGCCTTGGTCTTTGTTCACCTCGGCGATGGTCAAACTCGCACCATTGATGGCAATATAGCCTTTGGAAAAGACATAGCGCATCCATTCAGGCTGTACCGAAAAGCGCAAACGATAATTTTCTTCTTGTACCAGCACATCCGATAAGGTCGCACGGCAATCGACATGCCCCGATAACGGATGCCCGCCAATTTCAGCGCCATCTTTCGCGGCACGTTCAGCATTCACCGTATCCCCAGCTTTGATGCTGTTTAGCGTCGTAATCGCGAGGCTTTGTACCATCACATCGAAGCGAACCAGCGTCTGTTCAAGCTGCTCAGTCACTGTCAAGCACACACCATCAATAGCAACGCTGGCTCCTACCGCCAACCCCTCACAAAAGCCATCAGGGAAACGAATATCGAATGTTCGAATACCTTGATGATCGCGACAAACTTCAATATTTGCCACCGCTTGAATAATTCCGGTAAACATGGGCATATCCTATTGAGCATTTCCCAGTATCATACTGCTTGGCAACAAAAATGGCCAATAAACATAACTGATAATCAATCTCATTAGCATTGCTATTTATCAAGCGCTGGCGTATAGTGCGCACTTTTATATGTCAGTAAAGTATTATCAGTATGCCGTATCACTCTCTACGCTTTACCGTTTTGGCAGCCTTTGCCGTGGGTGCCCATACCGCCGGTGCAGCCACAAACCCCTCATCCAACAGCATTGAAACCATTGAGATACAAGGAGAGCAGTTAAACCACCCTATCACTCTTATATCCCCCGGCCAGTCGACGTTAGAGCTGGACGATATCCAACGTGAACAGGCGCATAACATCAGTGAGTTGGTCATGAAGATGCCCGGCGTCTCACTCGACGCTGGCGCACGGCCAGGCAGTGAACGTATCAATGTGTGGGGCTTTTCTCATCCTTCGGCACTCTCTGTTCGGGTCGATGGTGCCCCCGTCGGTTTTCAACAGTATCGCTACGGTAGCTTTTTCCTTGATCCTCAGTTACTGCGGTCCGTGCGCGTGGTCAGAGGCGATCATAATGTGCGTGCCAGTGTGGGGGCCTTTGGTGGCAGCTTTATCATGGAAACCAAAGAAGCGGCTGACTTTCTTGATCCTGATTCGTCGATTGGCGCGACGGCGCAAGCCGGCTTCAACAGTGTCAACGAACAATGGAAACGCAGTGTGACCACCTATGGTGCCTCTGACTCTGGCTGGTCAGTACTGTTGCACGGCTCTCGACGTGATGCCGATGATATCGAACTGGGCAACGGTGATGTTTTTACGTTCTCTGGTTACCGTCAGCACAGTTTGTTGGGTAAGATTCGCTACCAGTCAGACGCGCACAGTATGATGCTCAGCCACACCCGCTATGACGATAAGGGAAGAAAGCCATGGGCGAATCGTCGCGGTGCCATGCCTTCAATCAGTGATTATAAAATCAATAAATATGGTAGCTACCAAGCGGCAGTGTTCGCCACTTCAGTAGACAATCATTATCGCGAATACACCAGTACGTTGAATTATCACTATCAACCGTTTAACGACAATATCGACACCCGTGTCGTGATCGCGCATTCACAAAACCATCGCTATTGGGAGCGCCCAGATAGTACCTATCAGTCTTACATCACATCAGGCCAATACGGCCACCAAGTTTGGTTGTCCTATGAGCGTTGGTTTGCCGAGCTAACCAACACCAGTCACATCGGTGATCATGAAATCATGGTGGGGGCGCAGTACCAGAACCAGGACAGAAACTCGCACGTTTACAATCACACTTATCGTAACAGGCCGGCGAAAAACAACGGCTACTACACGCCCAACTTTGAGCCATCAGGGGAGCAACAAACCGCCAGTGTGTTTGTACAAGATAAGTACTTTATTACCCCAGATCTCGAACTTACCGCCTCGCTGCGCTATAACCATATTCGTTCACAAGGTGTGCCAAATCCGGCGCCTGATTATAACGATCCATCGGTAGGTCATGATTATAGCGCGATAAGTCATCAGGGTTGGGAGCCGCGTGTTGCCTTAACTTATGATGTCAGCGCATCGACGCAGCTCAAAGCCGCGTATGCCTACGGCATGAAAGCGCCAACCATCGATGAGTTATATACGGTGCAATATGCCAAGGCCTCAAAACGGGCATCATCGAGTCGCGATCTTTCCGTCACGCGTATCAACGCGTATCTATTGGGTCTGTCTGATACACGTCAAAATGTGTTGACTGAAGGCGATCATCTCGCTTCCGAAGTCACACTATTCTGGAATGATATTATTCATGATGTTGCCCAGCGCCGGGGGGTCAATGCGACCAAACAAAAACAGGGCTATTACACCAACCTGGACGGGCGCTATACTTACGGCTTCGACGCACAACTGCAATATCGTCTTCGCGAGTGGTTTACCGACGCGTCTGTTTCCATGGTGAGAGGTAAACACAAAGGTTCATTGCGCGATAGCACCGGCGAGGACGAATACTGGTATGAAAATCCACCACTCAATGCCAAGTTAGGGATTGGACACCAATTGACGGATACCGTCCAACTCGGATGGCAAGGCCAATACTGGGATGAGCAGGACCGAGTTCCCGACGAGCCTTCTTTGCATACAGCCAACGTAGCCAGTGACGCCTACTTTTTTCAAAACCTGTACGGTGAATGGAAACCCAGCGATGATCTTGTGCTTCGCGCGACCATCGTTAATCTTACCGATCAGTATTACACGCCTT
Organism: Salinivibrio sp. HTSP; assembly: GCF_003390965.1. Taxonomy (NCBI): domain Bacteria; kingdom Pseudomonadati; phylum Pseudomonadota; class Gammaproteobacteria; order Vibrionales; family Vibrionaceae; genus Salinivibrio; species Salinivibrio sp. HTSP. The sequence goes on along the minus strand of NZ_PXUD01000032.1, from coordinate 9,258 downwards.
ATCTGTCTGCCGGTGTGCCAGCCGCTGGCCGAGATATCCGTATTAATGCCACGATGCGTTTCTAACCCAGCGGGAAAGCCCAATTGTCAGAGCCGGACATAGGTTCGGCTTTGTTCGTTGATACATAACAGGCACGATTATCCTGACAAATTTAAGGGTTTATTTTTGATAGAAATCACGTTATTGATACACATCACATTTCCTCCTCGACAGCTTCGGAGGCCAGTTAATGACGACCATTGCCGTATTTAGTGCCAAATCGTATGATAAATCCGCCTTCTCCCATGTGAATGCGGCGTTTGATTATACGTTTGAGTTCCATGATTTCTTACTCACTGAAAAAACCGCCAAGATGGCGCAAGGTGCACAAGCCATTTGTGCTTTCGTGAACGACGATCTTTCTCGGCCCGTTTTAGAAATTCTTGCCGATTTAGGGGTTTATTTAGTTGCATTGCGCTGCGCGGGATACGATCGCGTCGATTTAGATGTCGCCAAATCGCTGGGCATCACCGTGGTACGAGTCCCCGCTTACTCGCCTGAATCGGTCGCCGAACACACGGTTGGCATGATGATGTGCCTCAACCGCCGCTTCCATAAAGCCTACCAGCGCACCCGAGACGCTAACTTTGAGCTGGAGGGTTTAGTTGGGTTTAATTTCCATGGTAAGACAGCTGGGATCATCGGCACGGGCAAAATCGGTATTGCTACCATGCGCATTCTTAATGGGCTAGGCATGCGTATTCTCTGCCACGACCCCTATGAAAACCCCGAAGCAATGGCGCTTGGTGCTGAATATGTCTCGAAAGAAACACTGTATGCCCAAAGCGACATTATTTCCCTGCACTGCCCGATGTCTCAGGATAACTACCACTTGCTTAGCGCCGACGCCTTTGCGCAAATGAAAGATGGCGTGATGGTGATTAATACCAGTCGGGGCGAGCTACTCGACTCGGTTGCCGCGATTGAGTCGCTCAAACAAGGACGGATCGGATCATTGGGACTTGATGTTTACGATAATGAGCGTGAATTGTTTTTCCAAGATAAGTCGAATGATGTGATTGTCGATGATGTGTTCCGTCGCCTTTCAGCGTGCCATAATGTCTTGATAACTGGCCACCAAGCGTTCTTGACCAAAGAAGCACTGCACAATATCGCCGAGACGACGTTAACCAATATTCAAACCGTTCTGAGCGGGCAAGCCTGCCAAAACCAGATTGCCGAAGTGGAAGATCGTAGTGATTAATCGAGACTGGACCATTGATTAATCTTGACCTCTAACTAAGAAAGCAGGCCTGAATCATCAGGCCTGCTTTATAATGGGGCGATACGCTTTGATACGTTACATGGCTTCCATGAAAATCTTGGCGATTTCGTCGTGTGTTGCTTGTTTCGGGTTAGTGAAACCACACGCATCTTTCAACGCATTTTCAGTCAGCACATCAATATCTTCTTGCTTGGCACCTAATTCGTTCAAGCCCGCAGGAATGCCTACGTCCGTTGAAAGCGACTGAATCGCTTGGATGGCGGCTTTCGCGCCCTCATCAGCCGTCATATTCTCCGTATCCACGCCCATTGCAGTGGCGACATCACGCAAACGCTCAGCACAAACCTGCGCGTTATAGCGCTGAACATGAGGCAGCAATACGGCATTGCACACGCCGTGCGGCAAGTCATAAAAGCCACCAAGCTGGTGCGCCATGGCGTGGACATAGCCCAAAGACGCATTATTAAATGCCATGCCCGCCATGAACTGGGCATACGCCATTTGCTCGCGCGCTTCGATGTTTTGTCCATCAGCGACAGCAGTACGCAGATGCTGTTGAATTAACGTCATCGCCTTTAATGCCACTGCATCCGTAATCGGCGTCGCCGCGGTGGATACATAGGCTTCAATCGCGTGAGTGAGCGCATCCATACCTGTGGCCGCGGTTAATGACGCAGGCTTAGCCAACATTAACTCAGGGTCGTTGACAGAAATAATAGGCGTGGTGTGCTTATCGACAATCGCCATTTTAATGTGGCGTGCCTCATCGGTAATAATGCAAAAACGCGTCATTTCCGATGCGGTTCCCGCCGTGGTATTGATTGCGATTAACGGCAACTGAGGTTTAGCTGATTGATCAACCCCCTCATAATCACCAATTTGCCCGCCATTGCTGGCCACCAAGGCAATCCCTTTTGCACAATCGTGTGGAGAGCCACCGCCGAGTGAAATCACGCAATCACACTGGTTCTCTTGTAACAGTGCCACCCCTTGCGCCACGTTTTCGGTGGTCGGGTTTGGCTGCGTGCCATCATAGACCACACTGTCGACCTGTCGGCTATCAAGCAGGCCTGCAATTTGTTTTACCACGCCAATTTCGTTCAGCACCTTATCTGTCACGATCAGCGCTTTTTTGAATCCATGTGATTGAATCGCGTCTGCCGCTTCTGCAAGGCAACCGGCTCCCATCAGGTTAACGGCTGGGATAAAGAAAGTGCTCGACATAATCGTTGGCTCCTTTTGTAGGGATAATCGGGTTAGCACGAAAACGGTGCTCCCCTTTTGCTTTGATGCCTTTTTGTAACACGTGGTTTGTTCGTCACATTTTGATCCAGCGCAATTCGCTTGGCAGGATGCAGAGATAAAAAGGCAAAATTGAGAGTTATGTCATCGGCGCGCACCATATCGTTTAAAACGGCAGCAACCATTCATTTTTTTGACACTTTCTTGAAGAACACTGTCTAACGTGCGATAGGTTATGGAAGCTAACGCGTAAACAGAGAGAAAACCATGGGAAAAAAATACACACTAACCGCTGTGGCAGTATTGACGGCATCTTTGGCGCTCACCGGGTGTGAATCAATGTCCAACGCCCAAAAAGGCGCAGCCATTGGTGCCATTACTGGGGCTATCGCGGGTAAGTCAACATCCAACCACAAAGACAAGCGCGCATTTATTGGCGCCGCGATTGGTGCCATTGGGGGCGCAGCGGTCGGCAACTACATGGATAAACAAGAGCAGGCTTTCCGTGAGGAATTGGCTGGCTCTGGCATCCAGGTCGTTCGAGAAGGGGATAATATTCGCCTGATTATGCCGTCAAACATCACCTTTGGGCTTGACCAAGACGCTATTGCCGCTGACTTTTATCCGACCCTGAACGCCGTTGCTAACGTCATGCGTCAATACGATAAAACCTTTTTAAGCATCGAGGGGCATACGGATAACACTGGCGCGGCGTCGTATAACCAAGGCCTGTCTGAGCGACGTGCGATGAGCGTTAAACGCTATCTTGCTAGCCAGTCTATCGACAATGCGCGCCTTTATACCTCTGGTTTTGGTGAAACGCGTCCTCTGGTCGCCAACAACAGCGCCTCTAACCGCGCCTTGAATCGCCGTGTGGAAATTCAAGTCGTGCCTAATACGCAATAAGCGTGCGCGTGGCGCGTTCATAGGATGTGCACGCGCCATTTCCCAGCACTAGAGCGCATCCAGGTTGTCGAGTAAGTCATCTGCATGACTAATGATCTTGTCTCGCTGCCCCTCATCCATTTTGTCCCAATTTCTATAAGGCATTGCTGTGCGTGGATTATGCGCAAATCGCTCGCGATGGCGATGCATAAAGTGCCAATACAAGGCGTTGAGCGGGCACGCCTTCTCACCAGTTTTTTCCTTCACAGAATAGTGACAGTCACTGCAATAATCACTCATGCGATTAATGTAGGCGCCACTGGCCGCATACGGCTTGGTCGCCACCAGTCCATTATCGGCAAACTGTGTCATCCCACGGGTGTTTGGCATCTCCACCCACTCAATCGCATCGATGTAAATCGACAAATACCAGTCATCGACCTCATCCGGCGCGATACCCGCCAAGAGGCAAAAGTTGCCCGTCACCATTAAGCGTTGGATATGATGCGCGTACGCGGTCTGCAAGGACTGAGTGACAGCTTGGGAAACACAACGCATCTTGGTATCGCCAGTCCAAAAAAAACGAGGAAGCGCCCGCTGCGCGGATAACGCGTTTTTGTTGGCGTAAGCAGGCATATTTGCCCAATATACCCCGCGTACATACTCCCGCCAGCCTAGAATTTGTCGCACAAACCCTTCAATCTGCGCGAGGTTGACGTCGTCGGTTGCGCGAAAGTGAGCGATGGCGGTTTCAATCACCTGCATCGGGTGCAATAGCTTGGCGTTTAAAGCAAAAGACAGACGGCTGTGATAGAGGCTCCATTGGTGTTCGCTTCGCCCCGTCATGGCGTCTTGAAATTGACCGAACATAGGCAGGCAGTGACGACAAAAATGGTCTAGCAGCGATTTCGCCTGTGTACGAGTCACCGGCCAGAGCAAGTCTCGCGCTGGCTCGCCGATCGTCGCCACGTGATGCCGTTCGATACGCGCCAAAATATCGCGTACATCATTGCTAAATACTAAGGGGGTGGGAATGGCCGCTAATTCGCTTTTCTTGAGTTTATTACGATTGTCTTGATCGAAGTTCCACCGCCCTCCCTCTGGTGACTCTCCCTCCATCAAAATGCCAAACTGGCGTCGCATATCACGGTAGAAATACTCCATTTTGCGATGTTTATCGGCAGTGAACTGCTTGGGTATTTGGTCGTACGGCAGTAAAAAGTGCTCGGTGTCCACACATGTCATTGTGACAGCCTGGGGTAAAGCCATCTCTTTTAATTGCTCGTCTAGCCGATATTCGTCCGGGCGTTGATATTCAAACGTTTTGATCTGATAGCGCTCGCACAGATCAACCACTAACGCCGGTAAGTTGTTGTAGTGTTGCGTGTCATCCAAAGTTAGGTAGCAAACATGATGGCCTGCTTGGCTCAGGGCATGGGAAAACGCTTCCATGGCAGCAAAGAAAGCGCTCACCTTTTGGATATGATGTTTGACATAAGTTGCTTCTTGCTTGAGTTCGGCAACAAGATATAGCACCTCTTCATCCGTCTTTTTATACCATGAGTGGCTGGCGTTGAGCTGGTCCCCTAACACAAGACGCAATGTTGAATACTGGCGGTTAGTCACTGGTACCTCGATATTTGTTAAATCAACCTTAAGCGATACGCAGCAAACCACATTTTCGATGATTAACCCTGGCGAGTGCTTGAATCTTAGGGAAAACCCTCTACATTAGAGCCAGTATTGATCACCCATGTGGCGGCGAGGCGATGAGAGCATTCTTTGTCGGGCTGTTTTTACTCCCAATTGCAATGATAGTGGCTGAGCCAGCACGTGCCATTAATGAACCGGCCAGCCAGTTTGTTCAAGATCTTCGCTTTCATGGCTATATCGACAATTATGGCAATGTGAAACTTCGCTTTGCCCCGATCACCGCTCTACCGGCAGGATTCAAGACCAAAGGTTACTTGGATATTGAAGCCAGTGATATCGTTCGTCTCCCGCGTGGGCTTGATGTTGGCGGTTACTTTAATGCCGCCAATACAGCGATTCGGCAACTGCCGAGAATGAAAGTGGGTGGATATATTAACCTTACCAACACCGCGATTACGCGTCTCCCCCCAAACTTAGTCGTGCGAGGGGATTTAAGCCTCGTCAACACGCCGCTCACCCAATTGCCGCGCCGTTTATTCGTCGAGGGAAACTTGTACCTGACAAATTCGCCCATCGAGAAGATTCCTGACGACATCTATGTAGGCGGCAACCTCTACATCCGCGGTACCGAGATCCAGTCAGTCAGCCCCGATCTTCGTATTGAAGGCCAGGTACTTCCTTCGGTAAGTCAATGATATCACGCTAGGCGTTGATCGAATTGGGTGCCAAGCCGTACCTTAGTTCCGAGCCTAGTTTTTAAATTACAGTCAAAAAACGGTCCATTATGATTATCTTGCATCATCTAGAACAATCGCGGTCGCAGCGGATTGTGTGGTTATTAGAGTCGCTTGCGATTCCTTATCAGCTGGTACGGCATCAACGGGATCCGAAAACCAAGCTCGCGCCCCGCGAGCTAAAAGAAATACACAGTTTGGGGAAAGCGCCTGTTATTGAAGACGGCGATGTGGTGATTGCCGAGTCAGGGGCGATCATCGAATATCTTATCGACAAGTACGGCGATGACACGCTCACCCCTACCACTGATAATGAAAAAGGCCTGTATCGTTATTGGATGCACTATGCGGAAGGCTCACTGATGCCGCCGCTAGTAATGTCTTTGATCTTTAGCAAGATCCCAGAATCACCGATGCCATTCTTTATTCGCCCCGTGGCAAAAAAGCTGATGAAGGGCGTGACTGAACAGTTTCTCGCCCCACAGCTTCGCGATCATTTCTCAATGATTGATAAGCATTTAGCCAAACATACCTGGCTGTGTGGCGATACGCTGACAGCAGCCGACATTCAAATGAGTTTCCCATTGTTGGCAGCACGCAAACAACTCGACGCTCAGCAGCACGCCAATATTCTTCGCTACCTTGAACGCGTTGAACAACAACCCGGCTATCAAAACGCCTTGTGTGTTGTCGGCCCACTCAAAGCGATGTAGTTTGCCAAAGCGAGATCATTTGCCAGAACGCTTGCCCGGATCAATGGCTGAATCATGTGGGCAGCGTTGACGCTGCCTGCATCACCCAGCGCTGGTAACCGGGACGCTCAACCAGTTGCTGATACCAACGTTCAACATTAGGCGGTAATGCCCAATCACTTTGCTGACTCAGGCGATGAATTAAGCTGCCTACAGCGATGTCTGCCAGGGTCATCCGATCGGAGGTAAGGTAACGCTGATCGTCCAACGCATCATTGATTCTATCAAGCTCATAGCGGCATTGTTCCCACGCTCGCTGCTGTGTTTGACGCTCCTCGGCGCCATTCGCTGAAGGCATAAATAACGCAGCCTTAATCACGGGCTGGAACGAAGACAAGCACCAATCCATCCAGCGCTCATAACAGGAACGTTGAAAGGCACAATCGGGATACCACATTTTATTGCCATAACACGCGACCAGATAGCGCAATATGGTATGCGACTCCCAAACACTATTAGGGCCATCTTCAAGTACGGGCACCTGGCGCATCGGACACCGCTGTGCGAGCGCTTGTGCGTCATGTCGATTATGATGAATATCGACTTCTTCTAGCGCGATACTTAAATCTAACTCATCGATTAGCCACATCACTTTCTGAACGTTAATCGATAGCGGATGCCCATAAATTTTCATTTTGCTCTCCTTGTCACGCTACAACGCTTTTCCTTGCTCGTCTGCGTCTTCGAGGCTCGCATAATCCTCTATCCATAGCAAGTCATCGGGAAGACCTGCCAAAAACCTTAAGACTTAACCCATGATGTCCGGCAAACGCCATACGTTACACCTCGCTATACGCGTTTTGTGATGTTTCCTTCTGAAACGGATATGCCGAATGACGGAGGGCTTATCCCGCTATGTCACATTTCTTTCATTATGTATTGGCCTGCCAGGAAATCAGCGTTAATCTATTGATTGTTAAGGCTTATTAACAAAACACTCAACCAAGGAAGGATTATGAAAAAAACAGTATTAGCCAGTGCGCTAGCACTCGCATTAAGCGGATCGGCGTTTGCTGCACAAGTCCCTGATGACGTCACTCTTGCCGAGAACCAAACGCTGATCTGGGGCGTGGCGGGGGAAGTACCCACGTTAGACCCCACCAAGTCCAGTGATACCGCCAGCAATAAAATCATCTCCGATTTGTTTGAAGGATTGATGGTACGCAATCCAAATGGCGACGTCGTCCCGGGGCTGGCGAAGGATTGGGAGGTCAGCGAAGACGGGCTAACCTATACGTTCCACCTTCGCAAAGCCAAATGGTCTGACGGTGAGCCCATTACCGCCGCCGATGTGGTGTATACACTACAGCGTGTGGTTGACCCGGTCACTGGCGCACCTTATGCCTGGTACCTAGGGACAGCCAATATCCAAAATGCCAAGGCGATCACCGACGGCGAAAAACCCGCGGAGCAGCTTGGCGTCAAAGCCATCGACGATCACACGGTGGAATTTACCCTTGAGCGCCGCACGCCCTATTTCCCGAATATGCTCACCCACTCGTCTACTTATCCGGTGCCACAGCATGCGTTGGAAGCCTTTGGTGATAGCTGGACGCGTCCAGATAATATGGTCAACTCTGGCGCGTATAACCTCACCAACTGGGTGATTAACGAACGAATTGATTTAGCCCGTAACCCGCTTTATTGGAATAACGACGAAACGGTGATTGATAAAACCTCTTATGTCGCCTCCAGTGATGTCAACGCTGAATACAACCGCTACCGTACCGGTGAAATTGATATCACCTCGAGCTTTCCACTTGAGGCCTTTGATCAGATTAAAAAGGAACGCCCTGATGAGTTGATCACTATGCCGTCTTTGGGGACCTATTATTATTTGTTTAATACAGAGAAAGCGCCGTTTGACGATGTGCGAGTCCGTAAGGCTTTGTCGTATGCGATTGATAGAAACATCATTACCGACATTATTCTCGGTCAAGGCCAGCTTCCGGCATATAGCGCCACACCGCCAGCTATCAACCATTTTGAGCCACCTAAGCTCGAATGGGCGGAAATGAGCCAAGATGAGCGCTATCAAAAAGCCAAAGCCTTGTTGGCAGAAGCCGGCTTTACCCAAGATAACCCTCTGGAGTTTGAGCTGGTTTATAACACCATGGAGTCACACAAAAAACTGGCGTTAGCCGTGACGTCTATGTGGAAGCGTCACCTTCCTGTCAATGTCAACTTGGCCAACCAAGAATGGAAAACCTTCTTGCAAAAAGTCTTGCAAAAAGACTTTGATGTCGCCCGTGACGGTTGGATAGGTGATTATAACGAAGCGTCCACTTTCCTGAGCTACTTCAGCAGTGATGGCATGAATAAAACTAGTTGGGGCAACAAAGACTATGACAAGGCACTTGATCAGGCATTAACGGTCGCAGAGCCCGAGAAACGCAAAGCTTACTACCAAGAAGCAGAGCGGATTTTCGCCCGCGATATGCCGGCGATCCCACTGTATTTCTATACCCGCAGCGTGATTAAAAACCCGAAAGTCGGTGGGTATAACATCGATAACCCTAACAAGCTTCGGTATACACGTAACCTATATATCACCAAAAATTGATCGCCACTGAATGAGCCGTGATCGATCACTAAGACCCACGCCACGCTTTGACGCGTGGCGTTTTTATTCATAAGCACAAAAAGAAGCGCCAGCCTTTCGGCTAGCGCTTCTTATCAATTTGGCTCCCCCAACTGGACTCGAACCAGTGACATACGGATTAACAGT